>JBMFPM010000106.1:0-6634 GCA_049969135.1 Anaerolineae bacterium | reverse complement strand
AGACCCGGCCCGCATGACCAGCTCATCCGCGACGTGTTCGCCGCGCGGGGGATTACGGTGTAGAAATAGAGGGATTTGCTTATCCCACGTATTAGGAGCGTGGGATAGGGTTGAGTCCGTCAATAGGAGTAAGCCCTTGAGGAGAATAAGGATATGGAAATCCATATCGATCCCCATACCTTGGAACGGGCTGAGGAACGCGGTACAGACGAAGAACAGATCAGAGATGTAATCAACACTGGTTTTTCGATTCCTGCTAAGAGAGGCCGGTTGGGGAAAGCTAAGGTCTATGATTTTCGTCAGACCCGTCATGGTAAATTCTATGATCACAAAAGAGTGGAAGTAATTTACACGGTAGAGAATGATGTCATTGTTACGATAACGGTGTATGTCTTCTATGGAAAGTGGGAGGGTTAACTATGCAAATCTTATATGATGCAAAGAAGGACTTGCTTTATATCCGTCTGGATGAACAGAAACAGGCTGTGATCAATAGACGTGTTTCCGAGGATGTCGTGTTGGATATCGGCGAGGGAGATCGCATTGTGGGCATCGAGATCCTCGATGCTTCTAAGCGCCTCAACCTTGACAGGCTATTGCCTGTAAAATATCAAGTCTCACCTGAGGCTATGGTGTGAAACGGCAAGACCATAGCGAATTGGTAAGATGATGAATACGCTGACTGCTTCACTAGTGCTGGCGTAACCAGACCCGGCCCGCATGACCAGCTCATCCGCGACGTGTTCGCCGCGCGGGGGATTATGCTGTAGGAGGTAGTATGGAAAAACGGTTTGTTCTGAGTGACTATGTCGAGCAAGCCATGGCTCACGCTGTTTATGACAAACTAGAAGATGGTACATTTGTTGGACGCATTCCGCTGTGTCAAGGAGTGATCGCATTTGGAACCACCTTGCGTGAATGTGAAGAGGAATTGCGTTCCACTCTAGAAGATTGGATACTAGTCGGTCTCAAATTGAAGCATCAACTGCCCGTGATTGCTGGCATTGATCTAAATAAGGAACCAACCTGTGAGCCGATGGGCGCCTTGTAAACGTCGAGATTTTATCAAGCGGTTGCGGGCACTTGGCTTTGAGGGTCCTTTCTCTGGCACCCGGCACCAATTTATGGTCTATGGGCAGCATAGACTAGCAATTCCTACCAGTAGTAAATATTCTGTTCCACAGCTTCGAATGATGATTCAAGAAGTAGAAGAAATTATCGGCCGCAAGATCACGGTTGATGAATGGAACAGATTATGAGGTTGCAAAGCAACTAGGTATGCTGAAGCAAGGTGGTATGCCTGCTCCTTAGACACCCGGACCGCTACGAAGCGATTTCCAAAGAGAGCAACCGGTGATCCAGACCGAAAACCTGACCAGAAAATTTAACGGCCTCGTCGCCGTGGAAGATCTGAACCTGCAAGTCTCGCCAGGAGAGGTGTTTGGCTTCCTGGGCCCGAACGGCGCGGGGAAGACAACGACGGTGCGTATGCTGACCTGCCTCATCGCACCCACCAGTGGCACAGCGATCGTGAATGGCTATCGCGTGGGTAAGGAGGACCAACACATCCGCCGCACTGTGGGTTTGCTCACCGAAAGCCCGGGCTTGTATGATGGGCTGAGCGTGGAACAGAACCTGCGCATCTATGCCAGCCTGTACGAGGTGCGCGATCCCGCAAGGCAGGTGGAAAAGTACTTGCGCATGCTTGACCTGTGGGATCGCCGCCATGACCCAGCGGCAACCCTCTCCAAAGGCATGAGGCAGAAACTTGCTATCGCCCGCGCCCTGCTTCATGAACCGCAGGTACTTTTCCTGGACGAGCCCACCGCTTCGCTTGACCCCGAGGCGGCGCATATCGTGCGTGAGTTCATTGCGGGGCTGCGGGAGGAGGGGCGGACCATTTTCCTGTGCACTCATAACCTAGACGAAGCAGATCGCCTCTGCGATCGCATCACGGTGTTCAAGACGCGCCTGCTGGCACTGGACACGCCAGCCAATCTGCGTTCCCGTGTATTCGGGCGCAAAGCGGTCTTTCACCTGCGGCAGGCTGATGACGCCATCGTCGAGGCGGTGCGGCAGATGCCCTTTGTCAAGGGCATACAGAGGATAGACAACAAGCTGCTGGTGGCGCTCGATGACCCCGAGATGCACAATCCAGAGCTCATCCGTCTATTGGTGGGTCTGGGTGTGGATGTGCAATTCGTAGGCGAACTGCGCCGCTCATTGGAAGACGTGTACTTGCAATTGGTCAAAAGCGCTTGAAGGATAAACCACAAAGGCACAAAGACACCAAGAGACCTTATTATTCCTTTGTGTCTTGGTGTCTTCGTGGTAGGCAAGGGATAACCACAAAGGTAAAGAAAATCTTATTCTTCCTTTGTGTCTTCGTGGTGAATAGGACAGAGAGGGGACTGTGGCGAAGATCAAGACGATTATTCTCAAAGAATGGGCTGAAGTGTTCAAAAACCGCTTTGTGCTCTTCACCGTGATCTTCATGCCCTTGCTCTTCACGGTGCTGGCGTTGGTGCTGCTCTTCCTAACGCGTGCAGCGGGCGCTGGCGATATCAGCGGGCCTGCGCCGGACGCTCTTTTCCGTGCCTGCCCCGAGGGGCTTACCGCTGAAGAGTGCATGCAGATTTACTTTGTCAGCCAGTTCATGCTGCTGTTCATGATGAGCCCGCTCATCATCCCGGTCAATATCGCTGCCTATTCCATCGTGGGCGAGAAGACGACGCGCAGCCTGGAACCATTGCTGGCAACGCCCATTACCACGATCGAATTGCTCACGGGCAAAAACCTGGCAGCGGTGATCCCGGCAATCTTGGCTACATGGGGCAGTTTCCTGCTCTATGCTCTCGGAGCAAACTTGCTCATTGACAATCCCAAGGTGATCGCTGCCCTGTTCGATCCGAAGTGGTGGCTGGCAATCGCAGTCGTGGGTCCGTTGCTGTCCATCCTGTCAGTCAATTTCAGCCTCATGGTTTCCTCGCGCGTCAATGATCCCCGTGTGGCTGAGCAACTGTCAGCAGTGGTGATCCTGCCGCTGTTGCTCCTCTTCTTCAGCCAGCTTGCGGGGTGGGTTTTCCTCAACCTGCAGTTGGTCTTGATCCTTGCGCTCGCTCTGGTGCTGTTGGATGCTCTCATGATTGGCTTGGCGATACGCCTGTTCCAACGCGAGACTATCCTCACCCGTTGGCGCTAACGGAGGCAGGACGGCGATGAAAAGGGTATTGCTGTACCTCTGGGTTTGTGTGCTCCTATTGCTTCTGTTCACCGTGCCGAGCGTACGGGCTGAAGAACCGCAACTCATCCTGCGGCTGCGGCGCGATTTTGGCTATGGTGGCTTCGGCGAGATCGAGGGACGCTTCACGCTCTCGGCTAGCGGGCCGCAGGATTTGGCGCGCGTGATCTTTTACTTGGATGATGAACCCGTCGCCGAAGTCAGCCAAGCACCCTTTCAGTGGCAGTTTCACACGGGCAACTTTCCACCAGGCGTGCACACCATGTACGCCGTCGGCTACACTCACGATGGGCAGGAACTCCGCTCCAACGCACTGCAGGTGCGCTTTCTGACCGCGGCTGAATCTCGGCAAGTCATGTCGCGGCTTCTGGTTACCTTGCTGGGTGCTATCGCAGGGATCACGGTGCTCTCTGCTGCTGTCACATTCCTGTTGTCCGGTGGCGGATCACGGCCCCATCCCTCTGGCATTCCGCAAAACTATGGCTTGTTCGGGGGCGCCATCTGCCCCAAGTGCAAACGCCCCTTTGCGCGCCACTGGTGGGGGCTCAATATGGGCATTGCCAAGCTGGACCGCTGTCCCCATTGTGGGAAATGGAGTCTGGTGGGCAGAGCATCTAGGGAAGAACTCGCTGCTGCGGAAGCGACAATGATGGAACAATTAGCTCTGGACAAAACACCCTCTGGGCTCCATGCGGAGGAACGGCTGCGCCGCGAACTGGACGACACACGCTTCCTGGACGCATGAGCTCCTCTCTCCCAATCTGTTTTTGGGAGAGGGGTTGGAGGTGAGGGCCAAAATTTGACAAAAAAGGCGTTCCATGCCATACTTATTATAAAAGCTGTGATGGAAACGAGTACGTGGAGGTAGCCGCCCAGAGAGCCTGGCAAAAGGTGAGAGCCAGGTACGGTGAGCCCACCGAAAATCCTTCCGGAGCTGCCAACCGAAAGCGCCAGGGCGATAGCCTTGGTGCAAGTAGACTTGGACGGCACCGCCGACCGTTATCGCGGCGGGGGTATGAGCATGTACCCCATGGAGCGGGCACACCATGCCAATCAGGGTGGTACCGCGGGAGTGTTCAGCTCTCGTCCCTGTGGGGACGGGAGCTTTTTTGTGGAGTGAAGGGAATTGGCTCAAATTGCGGTACGTCTCGCTATGCCAGAGGATGAGAGAGCAATCCTGCAGTTGTAGCAAGAAATGATGGATTATCACACGCATTTTTATGCCTAGACCTGGGATAAAACGATGCAGATACGCAACACGCAATACGCAATACGCAATACGCAATACGGAACACGCAACACGCAACACGCAACACGCATCACGTATTCCGTGTTCCGTTTTGAAAGGAGGAAGCATGTTTCAAGAGGTTCCTAGTAAAGTAGATTTTCGAGAGCTGGAAGAGCGGGTCCTACGCTTCTGGCAAGAACACGATACCTTTCGCCAGAGCTTGAAGTTGCGCGAAAATGCGCCACGTTTTGTCTTCTATGAAGGCCCGCCCACGGCGAACGGCTTGCCGGGCATTCACCACGCCTTGGGACGCATCTACAAGGACACGATCCCGCGCTATCAGACGATGAAAGGGAAATATGTGCTGCGCAAGGGCGGCTGGGATACGCATGGCTTGCCTGTAGAGATCGAGGTGGAGAAAGAACTGGGCATCACCGGGCGTGGCAAACGCGCTATCGAGGAGTATGGCATTGCAGAGTTCAACGCCAAGTGCAAGGAGAGCGTCTTCCGCTACGTGAAAGAATGGAAAGCGCTCAGCGACCGCATTGGCTTCTGGATTGATATGGATAATCCATACGTTACTCTGAGCAGCGATTACATCGAGTCAGTGTGGTGGATTCTGAAGCAAATCTGGGACAAGGGCTTGCTGTACAAGGGCTACAAGAGCGTGCCCTACTGCCCGCGTTGCGAGACCCCCCTCTCTGATCACGAGGTGGCGCAGGGCTACGAGGAAGTGGAAGACCCATCCATCTATGTGAAATTTCCCCTGCGCGACGAGCCAGGGGTGTACTTCCTGGCTTGGACGACCACGCCTTGGACCCTGCCGGGCAATGCCGCTCTGGCCGTGCACCCTGAGGTGGAGTATGTTTTGGTTGAACAGAATGGCGAAAAGTACATCCTGGCAAGGAAATTGCTCGATGCGGCGTTACAAGGCGAGTACACGGTGCTAAAGAGCCTGAGCGCAAAAGAGCTGGTTGGCAAGCATTACCAACCTCTGTACACCTTCCTGCCCGTGGATCAGGACTATTGCTATGTCATCGCGGCTGATTTTGTAAACACCGAGGAGGGGACGGGGATTGTGCATATCGCTCCAGCATTTGGCGCGGAAGACCTAGAGGTAGGCCGTGAGTACAACTTGCCTGTGTTGCAAACGGTGGATTTGCATGGCAACCTGATCGAGGAAGTTACGCCATGGCGAGGGATGTTCGTCAAAGACGCCGATCCGCTCATCATCCGCGATCTTCAGGAGCGCGGCCTGATGTATCGCGTCGGCCGCTATCGTCACGTATACCCCTTCTGCTGGCGCTGTGGCATGCCTTTGCTCTACTATGGCAAGCCAACTTGGTTCATCGGCACGCGGCAGGTGAAGGATCGCCTCATTGCCAATAACAAGCTCATCAATTGGTATCCCTCCCTTATCCGGGACGGGCGCTTTGGCAACTGGCTGGAGAACAACGTGGACTGGGCGCTGGGACGCGACCGCTACTGGGGCACGCCACTGCCGGTATGGGTCTGCGAAAGCTGCGGCGCAACGGAATGCTTTGGCAGTGTGGAGGAACTGCGGCAGAGGGTAAAGGGCAGCAAGCGTGTAGGATTGACTCGTTCCAGCTTCGACTTGCCAGAACTCGACCTGCATCGCCCTTACATTGATGAAGTGCTCCTCACTTGTCAGTGTGGCGGTACAATGCGCCGCACACCAGAGGTGATTGACTGCTGGTTCAATTCTGGCTCCATGCCCGTTGCACAATGGCATTATCCATTTGAGAATCAGGAGCTTTTCAAAGACCAATTCCCAGCCGACTTTATCTGCGAAGGCATTGACCAGACGCGTGGTTGGTTCTATTCCCTGCATGCCATCTCGACCCTGCTCTTTGACAAGCCGTGCTTCCTCAACTGCCTGTGTTTTGGCCATGTGCTCGATGCCGAGGGGCAGAAGATGAGCAAGTCCAAGGGCAACGTGGTGGATCCGTGGGATGTGATCAATGCCTATGGCGCCGATGCCATGCGCTGGAGTTTCTATACCACCTCACCGCCTGACTATCCACGGCGCTTTTCGCTGGACATGGTGGCTGATGCGATGCGCAAATTCACGCTGACGCTGTGGAATACCTATTCCTTCTTCGTTACCTACGCCAACATTGACCGCTTCGATCCGCGCTCACCGG
>JBMFPM010000105.1:0-6670 GCA_049969135.1 Anaerolineae bacterium | reverse complement strand
CATGGGACAAGTACTTTGGTCGTGTAGGGGCCGATCATCTGAATGGGGTGCGCAAAGCGCCCTTCCAGAAATACAACGTCATGAGCATTGGCATACTCCGAGCGGACGACCAACTCTGGCCAGCCATCACGATCGCCAGCGAGGTCGTAGTAAGCGAAAGGATCCTCAAAGTTGGGATAGTTCAATGTCTCCTTCTGGATCCGCCGCGCGGAATAGATGTTCCATCCAGACTCATGCGGGTAGTACCAGAAAGGTCCCGCAACCCGCTTCAGACGGCTGCTCTCCCAGTCCATCAGTAGGAGAGGCAGAGGGACATTGTAGTATTGGTCTTCTCGTACGAGCCTCTTGATATCGCCAAGCAGAGGCCAAAATACGTAATGCTCCAGCCGCGGACGTGGAACGCCATGGCGATTGACGCGTACCAAGGCGCGGGCGGTCGTCCACCACTCTGGTGGCCCTAGCAGCACTCGGCGTAGCTCATAATCCAGCACACCATCCATGTTGGCGTCAACAATCTCGACATCAAAATCAGGTTGTCCATCGTTCAGGATTAGGTTAGCGTAGAAACTCTGGATATCAAATACAGTAACGTCAGCATCTACAGCGATCGTTACTCTCGCGCTGGAAGACCCATCGGCATGCCACCATTCGGGTTCACTGGTCACTTTCACCGTCCAGAATCGTGATTCTGTGACGCGGACCTGGGAGTCTGTGATTTGGTAGGAAACTTGGTTGTCGGCATTGCGGTCGTCGTATAGGCGGGCTTGCTTTTGGCCAGCCTGCGCTGTGAACATAATGATCAAGTTCACGGTTCCATCGTCGCCTACATCAAATAGCCAGGTGTCGTTGTCAAAATCAGTGGCTTGCTGCCAATCATCGCTCCAAGCCATGTCGCCAGCGCCATCGTATACCTCCACCCGGTCATGAAGCGTAGCAAAACTGCACAGAATGGTGGTGCGGTCAGGAGAGCCATCGCTGTTCAGGTCCGCTTGGGTTACGGAGTAGATAGTCACGCCTCCGAACTGACGTGAATCAGCGCAAGTTTTGTTAGCCGCGATGCTGCATACAAGAAAGAGCGCCAGGCTAGCTGCCCAATGGAGACAACCTCGTCGCTTCATAAAACCCCTACACAACCCTCTCTGCTGCCACCAGCACTTCGTAACCAAACAAAGCCAGAAACCAATTCGGGGCACTACGGTCGAACGCATGCCATTTCAGGCACGGATGGATGTACCACTCGAGGCTAACCATAGGTGCAAAACCGCTATATGCGTATGGTTTCAGTCCATGGCGTTTCAGTAGCCGGCCAGACTCCAGATGGTGTAGCTCTTTTCCGGATACGCGTGAAATTTGGTGCCGGTTCTCAGCTTGTGATAGGTTAGTGGTAAGTTGAGCAAATTGGGCACAGCGATGATCACGCGGCCTCCTTGCTTACACACTCTCGCGTGTTCAGATACCATGCGTTCAGTTTCCTGAGCGTTGAAATGCTCAATTACTCCTGAAGACAGAACAGTATCGAAGGAACTATCTCTGAATGGCAGACCGAAGCCGTCAGCCCGGATGCAGGTGATATTTACACTTGCGAACTTGGCTAGTTGAACTGCGTAATCCAGCGCGATTGCGTCAATGTCACTTGCGACTCCCTGGCAACCAAGCTCGAGGACCGATCTTGATACCAAGGAGGCAGGTCCACAGCCTATCTCGAGCACGCGGCTACCGGGGACAATGTATTGACGAAACGCTTTCCAGACCATAAGGGTAAAATGCGCTGTCCACCTCTCCGCAGGATCAACCTTGTATAAAAAATGCCAGTCAATAGTCTGCGTCACTGCCTATCTCCCTTTTCCCACAATGCCGCAAGTCCAGGTATAGCCTTTCAACCTGTTTTGCTATATAACGCCAGTGGAGCGGTTGCACAAATCTCAGAGCATTCTGTCCTATTGCCACACGTAATTCAGGCCGAGTGAGGAGAAGATCCAAGCGATCCGCCAGTGCTGCGGGATCACCAGGGGGTACCAGGAATCCCGTAACACCATCTAGGACGACTTCTGGGATGCCCCCTACGTTGCTGCCAATAACTGGTAGTCCAGTGGCCATTGCCTCCAGGTTCGAAAGGGGCATCGCGTCTTCGCAGACCGAAGGGCATACCGCAATGTCCGCGGCTTGAAAAACCAGCGGCATTCTGGCTTGGGCTACCGATCCGAGGAAGGTTACTGGGAAAGATTGTGCCTCTTGCCTGACTGTTTCTTCGTACGATGTCCGTATTTGCTGCATAGATGACTCGTAGGAGAGTGTATCTCCCCACAAATCGGCACTGCCAGCAACCAAGAGGCGAAGATGACCCGAAGCTGTCAGCAGCTTCAAGGCACGTACTAGATGAATGAGTCCTTTATCCTCGTGCACTGCTCCGGCATACACAATGACTGTTTCATCCGTTGGCAGCCCGAGCACTGTGCGCGCGAAGCCCTTATCGCCTGGCGTGAACCGATCAAGGTCCACTCCATTGTAGACGACGCGCACGCGCTCTTGTGGATATGGTACGCGTTGCAGGAACTGTTCCCGGATGAATTTACTGCAGCAGATAACGACATCTGCCAATTGGGCCGCCTTTACATACGATCGCGTTGTTTCAGGGATTGCCATGGCAAGATGCAACACACGCTTGTGAGCATGCCCGATGCGCAGATGATATGGATTTGAGTACACGTGGTGGATGTCAGCGGTCCTTCTCAAGGCTAACTTCATGGCTACAGGTGCGTAGTAGCGAAAATCATAGCGAGGTAGATGGCACCAGCGCCACGGGTGTACTGGTATGAGAAACACGCCTTCTGGCGATACAAAACTCCTGGCGTGAGTGCCTGGTCGCGCCAGCCCCCAAAGCTCCACATTCCAACCGCGCATTGCTTGTTGTCTGGCAAAGTTGTAGGCCGCGCCGACTAACCCGCTCATGCTATCGGCGTTTAAATCGGCTGGCATCAAGCCAGCGCCTGGTAGGATATGGCGGACGATCATTGCAGTGCGACCTTCTTGCGTATTTGGAACCATGCTTGCAATACTTGTCGCATCACGTGCCAATCGCGAACACTAACCGACCGTGTGACCGTCAGCGCAAGTAAATAGCTTATAAGGGCAACGAGCAACCCGCAGAAGGGATTGGCTCCACGCACGCCAAACAGAATCCCAAACATTACTGTCCCTGAAACAAAGGGACCTAGCAGCGAGTGCCCTAATGAAGGCAATCCATTCTTGTGCAAAGCCAGTAACATGGCTGCAAATCCAAACGCGTCTCGCAAGACCACGGCCAGCGCAGCACCGACAATACCGATCTTAGGAATGAGCAAGAGGCATAGTAATACAGTGAGCGCCAAGTCGCCGACGACAACAGCAGCTACAATGTCTTGGCGTCCTAGCGCTCCAAGAATGTTAGAAGCCACCGTATTCATAAAAACAAGGATCAGCCCGCCGCTCAGCACACGCAATGGCAGTGCAGACCATGCATACTCGCTACCGAAGAGTGCCCAGATCAGCACGTCCGCGAGTGCAATCAGGCTTGCCATGATGGGGAAACTGATTATCAGAGTCCATCTCAAGGAAAATAATGAACTTACTCTGGCCAACTCGTGATCTGTGGTTGCGTCTTTGGAAAGACGCGGAAAGAGTGATGAGGAAAACGCCTGAGGGAGCATAGTTAAGGGCAGCAAGAGGTTCATCGCTGCTCCGTACCAACCGACCTCAGTCGCTGAGCGGAACATCGAAAGAAAAAGTGGATCAAGGCGCGTCAATACACCAACCACAGTCGATGTGATACCAAACGGCACAGCAACTTGGAGCAGAGTTAGCTGTGTTTTCCAAGAGGGTTTATGCTCAAAACGCACGAAATGACGAGCAATCAGAAAGGCATATCCTACGGCAATTAGATTCGCCACAAGCAGCGCAACGCTCACAGCTCCTGCTGTACGCCAGCGAAGCAAAACAGCAACAATCAGGACGACAGCCACTGCCCGTTCTATCAGTCTGCTCAGCGTATCAAACTCCATCCGCTCGAATGCCTGGAAGACTGTGCGCATGAGATCACCTAGTGAAGTGAGCTCAACGACCAGCCCTGCAAGCAAAATCACACGCCGCTGCTCGTTGGTAAAACGGAGTAAGAAGCTAGTTGCTATCATAAGGACATATGTCGCAAAAGATAACACGAGTCTGAGAGATCCAGCATTGCAGAAGAGACGCGCTGCGTCTGTTGAATGGCGGGACATGTCCCACACGAGTCGCTTCTCTAATCCCAGACTTGTGAAGGACACAAACACAGTAGCAAATGCAAATGCCGATACATACCGACCATACTCGGTAGCCCCCAACGCACGGGTAATGGCAATGCCCAATATAAGGGTAATCGCTTGACTGAATATCTGACCCACGAGCAGGATCAAGCTATTGCGAGCAACAGTTGCCCCACTGTATATGGCATTTTGTCTCACAGAATATTGGTTTCCTTTTAACAATGTTCTGGTCCTTTCAGCTATCCCCCGTCATAAGTGCTTAGTGATCTCTAATAACCTCCCCGTAAGTAGCCTACGTTGTATGAAGTCCGTCTAATGCCTCAGAGGTGACTTTAAGATACACCTTCGAATTCGATTAGCTAGCAAGTCCCAATCTACGCTTGATCGCACGTATGAATAAGCATTTAGCCCTAGTGCTCATCGTTGCTCAACGCACTGCAGAAGTGTCTTAATCTGGTGCGCTAGTTCATCAGGGCACCCTACAGTGAAAAGCAATCCTGTCACTCCTTCCCTGACGTGATCGACAATACCCCCGATCCTCGACGCCACTACTGCTGTCCCGCATGCCATTGCCTGTAGCAGAACGCGTGGTGTCCCCCCCGCTGCATCCCGCAAAGACAAAGACATCAGCAGCTGAATAGTAAAGGGGTAAGGAGTATAAATCTACCCATCCGTGCCAGATAGTATGATCGCCAATGCCAGGATCATTCGCTAAGCCACGAAGCGCTTTCCATTCTGGGCCGTCGCCCACTATATGCAGTTGGAAATCTGGAAGTTGCGCCGTGAGAAGCGCTGCTGCTCTCAGCACGACATCCACCGCGTTTTCCCTGGAAAGGCGGGTGGCACAAAGTACAACTGGCATGCTACTTGGCAGCCCAAGCGTTTTCCTAGCTCCTGATATGGGGCGAAACATGGTAGTGTCTATGCCGAGGGGTATCAAGGTAATCCTGCCCAGAGGCATACCAGTTTGATGCCACCATTCCTTCATCCATTGACTAGTGGCAATTAAATGGGCACACCTCCGCACGGCGATTTGAGCTGCTGCTTTGTACACTTGGGTAGTGACCCAGTCATACGGATTGCCATGGGCTACACGTTCGTAGATATTTCCAGGCTCGGTAAAGATTACTGGTGTACGCCTCTGCAAGCTGGCAATGATTGCTGCTGAATGATACTCAGGACAGTGAATGACATCCAGGGCTCCCAGTTGTCTAAGCTTGTCATAGGCACGCAAGATGATCAGGCTGTGTCCCACGATATTCCTGTAACCAACTGGCGGCAATGGAAACCGATGCACATGTACGCCACCATACGGCGTTTGTTCCACGGTGTATGGGCCAACAACATGCACCTCATCACCTAGACGCACCAACCGCTTTGCCATATCCCACACCAAATCGCTGAGCCCGGTGCGTCCTGGCTTTGTGGGATCCAAAATAAAATCAATGAACGCAATTCTCATTGGATATCTCGGCCAATTTGTGCAGGAATCTGATGCGCGTTGCTCAGAATAGCTTGTGGTGTACAAAGAATGTAGAGTATAGAAACAGCCAAAGGATACCAAGGAACAGCATGCCCGCTGCGACAAAGAAAGCTACCACTGAGCATCTTTTACCAAAAGAGGAACCCCGCAAATTCATCCGGTCAAACCCTATAAGCACCAGAGCAGCGATCAGAAACTGCCGCCCCAAGCTCGAATTCAGCATGTACTGGTTGCGCCCGAGGAACAGCAGCGGCATGGCAACAATGGCATTGTACAGGAACAGTTCTCTGTCCAACCGCTTCAACCGGTACGTCCCTATGCCAACCGCGAGCAGAAGTAGGACATTCAGTACCTGGTTCAATACATCGTACGCTAACGCCACGTGCGGATTCGCTGAGGACTTGGTGCCAGTGCGCAGCGTCAGATACATCCACCAAAAGCCCGTTTTCCAGGAGAAGGAATTCTCCAGCGGGTTCTCGGGCGATTCCTTGAGGCACCACAGGCAATCTCCCCAGCGCACACCGTACGCCAAGCAAAAAGTGGCAAAAGGCAGCAGCGCGACCGCGGCAAAAGTCATCACCCGCCGCCAGCCATGGCGCCGCCACAGCAACACGCTCATCGCTAGCACCGGTAGCGCCGCCAGTTCTTTGGAAAGCATGGCGAGGGCGAAACAGGCGCTGTACGCCCATGGCCGGTCCTGCAGGTAATAGTAAAAGCCCGCCAGCAGGAAAAGCATCAGCAATGGTTCATTCAATCCATGGTGCGCGGCGAAGAACAGCCAAGGCAACAGGCTGTAAAACACCGCCAACTGGAATGGGTGGCGTGTATAGCGGGCAGCGATCTTGTAGAAGAACACGGCTGAGAGCGAGGCTGCGCCAATGCCAATGATGAGAAAGGACACATGCCTCTC
>JBMFPM010000104.1:0-6714 GCA_049969135.1 Anaerolineae bacterium | reverse complement strand
CCACCACGGGCAATCCAGACTCGTTGCCCTGGCGCAGCCTATTCGTAAGCTCGCGCAGGGAGATCTCTGAGTCGTTCTCCTTGCCATCGGTCATGACCACAATGGCATTGATCCGTTCGCGGTCCTGCCTTTGCTGCAGCTTATCGTAAGCCATGTAAATGGCGTCCAAAAGGGATGTGTCTCCCCCGGCACTCAAGCCAGCGATCGTGGAACGCAGCACCTGGCGGTTGCTCGCCAATTCTGCCAGCGGTATTGTTTCATAGACATCCGAAGAGAACACAATCAATCCAACGCGTTCCTGATCGCCCTTGATAGAGTCAAGAAATGCAAGAAATGCTTCCTTGGCTTGCTCCAACTTTTCGCCTTGCATGCTGCCAGAAACATCGGCTACCAGGTATACGTTTGTTTTGCGTTTGGTGTATTGCCAAACGTCTTGTACAACCTCTATTACTGCAGGGCCAGGGATCTGCAGCGTGGTCTTGGGCTGGGTTGGATCCACGCCATTCTCCGGTTTGATGGGCGACGTGGGCGAATCAAGTGCGATGCTCAAATCCGTGGGCCGGTAACCATAAGCCAAGACCAATGCCTGTGTGTCGGAAGAGAGCAAAAAATCTCTGAAGCTGCGATATGCCAGCCGCTGTTCCGCTGTTGCCTCAGGGCGCTCCAGAAAGGCAAGCGGGTGATCTGCCCACATGGCGCCTTCCACGGGATAGATAGCTACCAGCTTATCCTTGTGCTTTTGGTTGAACTGGATGAGCAATTGCTCCTGCACAACGAAGGCATCCAAATAGGCGCGGCCTTTTTCTGCTACCTGTTGGATGACTGCCAACTCTCCTTCGCCATAATAGCGCACAGTTTTCTCCAGCGCGGTTACATAGGCTATCGTGCTCTCGGCGGTAACATCCTCTATGGTCAAGCCACGGGTCTTGTTAGCACCTGCATAGAACGTAGCAAGGGTGGCCAACAGGCCGCTTGCAGATGAAGTCGCGGGATGGCTCCACTTGAAATTCGAGTTCGTGCGGGCGGCTTGGAGCAGGTCTGCCCAGCCAATAGCTTTGTCAGGGTAGCCCAATGCACGCGCCGTGTCTTCCCACATGGCAATCACTACCGGGCTGACTGCAAAGCGTGTCGTCTCACCGATGATTGAAGCTTCTGACCCTTGTTGTGCTTGCCAATCCAGATCCAACTGCGTGAGCCAGATGGATGAATCCGGACAGAGCGCCTGGAAACGCCCAGCCAGTGCAGCACCGATCATTGCCTCCGGTTCCATGGCAGTGGCAACCACTGTGATACGCTTACCGGAAGGAATCTGTGGCCGTCCAGCGTTAAAGCGCTTGACCAGTTCCTCGAAAAGTGCCTGCTTCTCAGGAGAATAAGCGATTTCCAACGTAACTGTATTCTCGCCATGGATATCGCGTTGCGCTGCCTGGTACACTGCCCAGCAGAAGATGCAAGCGAGCAGAAAGAGCGTCGTGACAACAATGATAATAGGGAATTTCCGGGAGCGAGAGGCTTGCCTTCGCACTCGCCGACTCATTGCCATCCTCCTATCGCTGAGCTACGTTCAGATCAAACCAACGCAGCAAGGCGAGCAGGACATCGCGGTCTGGGAAGCGCATCATGGTGGTGCGCGGTACGATGGTCATTGCTCCCTGCTCCTGCCATTTGACAAACAAGCTGTCTGCTTCGGTAACAGACACTTCGGGATTTGCTGGCCGCAGCCCCAACTGCACTGCGCGTTTCTGCGTTTCTGGCTGAAGGAGATAGCGCTCGAATTCCAGTGCAGCGTTCTTCTCCAGGGCGGTTGTCTCTTCGCCCATCCAAATGGTAAACGGAAAGTCGAACCAGGTGACATATTTGGGATAAACGATGACCAACGGATCTTGCCAGCGGGTCAGGATGCCCGCCATGTTCACCAGCAGGTCGCTTTCCAGCAGTTGCCCGCCGTCGCCCATTGAGTAGCCAAAGAGAGCGAGATTCTCCACAGAATATGCGCCCAGGCTGCTAAAATCTGTAACGGCTCCCATCAGTTCCTTGAGCCATTTCTGGAAATCGGGGTTGGTCACATCAGCTACCGTGATGTCTGTCTTGCCATAGTATTCGCCTGCTGCTGCGATCATTGCTGCCAAGCCACCAACGTTCTTCCTAGGGTTAGGCACAACCAGCTTGAAATAGCCCCAGTCAGGAGGGCCACCTAATTCAGGCCAGCCCCCTTTGGCAGTGGCGGCATCATGGATGACCTGCCAATTGATGTCACCATATTTGGCACGCAAGACCTGTGCCCGGCTGGCGTAGATACCCCAGGAGAAGAGGGAAATGGCAATAGGCCGGGCGCGGTATTCGCCGCCGGTCAAGAAGATATCTCGGCCGAGTTTCTCCTTGTACGTCGCATTCACCAGTTCCACAAGGTAGCGGCTGTCGGGAATCCAGACCGTAGGGATGGGGTTCATTTCCTCGCGTTCCCAGCGGCCCATTGCCGTCAAGCCATCCATAGGTTCCACGGTAACTTTGATGGGGCGTCCTTCCAGTTTATGGTTTTCGGCATTGAATTTTCGCGCTGCTTCCTGCACAAAAGGCTCTACAGGTAGGGCGCAGACAATGCGCACTTCCAATGTCTGGGGCTGCTCGATCAAAGGTTTGACGCCGCCAGCCCGCTGCACCACAAAGGAAGCAGCCACTATAGCTACTGCAAGCAGCAGAACGAGTATAAATACCAACCGTGTTCTGTTCATGTTTTCTCTCCAAAAGCAGCGATGCGCCTCACTGTTGCGTATTGCGTGTTGCGTGTTCCGTGGCGCGCGTTTTCGCATCACGGTCGCTAATGGCTGTTGTGGTAACCCTCCCGCAGGCTCTGCCTTGGTGCAGAACGAAACCTGCGGGAGGATGAAACGATTTGTTGGCTTACTGCAGCCCTAGCCGCGCTTTTCGTTCGGCGAGCTGCCGATCGATAGTGTCTTTTTCCAACGCCTCTGCCATCTGATTATCCAGGCGCTTGGCGTCAATCTCGCCCTGAGCTGTCGCCTTGTCCAGGCGGCGCTGGATTTCCTCGCGGATCTCGGCGATACCCGCTTCGGAAGCCGTGATCCCGCCTACACCCTCGACCACGCGGTGCGTCAACTCCTTGCTCTTGGCTAGATCGAGCATAGCCTGGAGTTCGGTGCGCTCACGCTTGGCTTCGGTCAGTTTCGCTTCCAACTTCAACTTGGCATCAAGCAGTTTCTTGTATTCTGCCTCTTGTGCCTTGGCTTGTTCGGCGTAGGTATCAGCGAGCCGCCGGATCGTGTTGTAGCGGTACTGCGCAGCCTGCGCCAGATCTTCTTTGCCTTGTTTCAGGAATAGGTCTATGTTGCGATCCAGTTCCGCAGCTTGTGCCTCGAATTCCTCGTATTTGCGCTTGAGCGTCTTGGCTTCGCCACCCACGGTGGCAGCAGCATCTTCCAAAGCTTCGAGGTTATCCTCGACCTTGCGGATGTACTCGTCTACCACGGCCATGCTGTTGGCTTTCAGTGCTTGGCTAACCAGATAGTTCAGGTTCGCTGAAATCAATGTTCTTACTCTATCGAGCAGTGATGCCATTGTTCCCCTCCTCAGTGGTTATTGATCTTTGTACTTATTGTACTGCAATATGGCGTTCATTGCATGACGGTTATCCGACAGAAAGCTGACAAAGCCCGGCAAAAATCTTGCTCTTACTCCGGGCTGACCAGTTTGTAACCCCTGCCACGGATCGTCTGCAGGTATTTTGGCTCGGCTGGGTTTGGTTCCAGTTTCTCGCGCAGGCGGCTGACCAGCTTTTCAATGCGCGCGTCGTCCACTTCGTCAATGTAATTCTCGCCCCACACCGATTCTACGATCTTGTATTTGTCGCAGATTTTGTCCAAGTTGCCGTACAGCAGCAAGAGCAACTTGTATTCTAAATCGGTGAGCATCGGCGCGAGCTTCCCATCTACCCATACATCGCCTGATTCAACATCAATGCGAATGCCTTGTGGCCCACGGCGGCGTACCAATTGCTGCCGCCGTGCAAAACCGGCAAAGAGGTCCGAAAATACCTTCCTGCCTGAAGCGGTGGCATTGACGATGCCTTTTTCCATCAGGCTATCCAATCCTGCAGTGATTTGCTGACCGCTTAGCAAGGCGATCAAAGCCTCCTGTTCTGTGGCAGTCAAATCATTCCACAGTTTGGCGCATTCCAGGCGGATGTTTGTGTCGCTGTCTAGTCCCTCACGGATATGCTCGTAGCTCATAGCCGATGGCCTCAGGATGGCTTCCTCTTTGGCTTTGGCTACGGTGCGACAGGTTGCCAGGAGCAGTGAAGGATGGCCCCCAGCGCACGCCACGATGAAATCCTCATCGCTCGCTGTGAATGACACATGGGAGCGCGTAGCCCAACGCTGCACCAAGGCACGGGCATCTGCCTCAGATAACGGGGCTAAATAACGGACATGTGCAGCAAATAGCTCGCAGAATTCTCCCACTTCCCGTTCATGGCGTATCTCAGAAAGGGGGTGGGCTGTGGCCGTCACATAGCAAAGGCGAGGCCAATACCTGTCTTTCAGTGCGCGCAAGCGCACAAATACTCGTGGCTCGGTCTCAGCAAAAACCTCATCGAACTCATCGAGGAGGAGCACAAGCAGCCTCGGCTGTTGGTCCAAAATGGCTTTCAGGCTGTCCTCGAAGGCCAGCGGAATGCGGAATGGACTATCGGGGGCAATTACTGTCTGGTAGGCGTTTCGTAGCGCAGTTTTGAGCTCCGGCGTAACCTCTTGTGCTTCCAGGGCTTCCAATACATTGCGCAGAATAACCTCGTAGATGCCCTGCTCTGTGACTTGTGAAATGAGGTTAAAGTCCACATAGACGAGCAGATAACGATTTGCATTGGCACCAAACTGTTGTGTTTGCACCGCTGGCATTGGCAGCGAGCGCAGGAGTGTGGACTTGCCCATGTTGCTCAATCCTACGATAGAGCAGCAATCCGCATCAGCTATACAACTCATCACATAGGCGATGTCTTCTTCCCTATTAATCATCTGTGCTGTGAATTCGTTAGATGCTTGGCGTTTCATTATGTCACCTATCCTTCTCTTCATACTTCCGTAGCCAAGGGGCGCGTCTCCCGAACTCGGCAGGCTACAGGCCAGGCAATCAGAGCCGGAATGGCAGCAATGAGCAGCAATGGCTCGATGCTTCCCAATGGGCCATACAGAGCCAATGCCAGAGCAGGAGCAACAAAGAGCACTAGGTCAATCGCAGCATCAAATGCGCCAAGAACGGTAGCGCAATGGTCGTTGGGTGTGATATCTGCCATCATCACTGAGCTCATCAGGTAAGTCATGCTACTTCCCAATCCAAAAACAGCGTAAAAGGTGGACAATTCCGTCCAGCGATGGGACAAAGCCAGCCCCACACAGGCCAGTAAAATCAAGGGCTGGGCAAGGATCACGAAGAGGCGTCGTCCCCAACGGTCGGATAACCGGCCTACAAGATAAGAGCCAGCAGTATAAGCCATCGCTTCGCTGGCAAGTACGAGGCTGAGTTGTCTGGGCGTTAGCCCAAGCAGTTGTCCCTTTGTAGGCACAAAGGAAGCGAGGATGGGAAAGGCAAAATTGTTCGCCATTCCGAAGAGAAAGAAGGCATAGACCGGCTGAGCCATAAATAGCGACTTGAGCTGGCTCCATTGCGCAAGGCTGTGCTCGCTGCTTTGCACTTGTCTTTGGTCGTGGACAGCCAGTGCCAGGATCCCGCATGCCAGCAAAGATAAGAAGCCATCCACCACAAATGGAGCGCGTAATCCCCAGCGAGACAACTGTCCACCGATAACCGGCGCCACAATGAAAGAAAGCCCCTGGCTAGAGCGCAGAATGCCGAAAAAAGCGCCGTGTTGCCCTGCAGCAACCTCAGCGGTCAGGCCAAGCAGCGCAGGCATAGCAATGGCATCTGCTAGCCCTCCCAATATGCGCCAAGCTAGCAGCCATTGCCAGCGCCATGCTAGGGCGCAGAGGAGGGAGCTGATTCCCCCCAGAAACGCCCCGCAGACCAGAACGAAGCGACGCCCGTAGCGATCTGCCAACATGCCGGTGAAGAATTGCAGAAGCACAAGTGTCATCAACGCAGCAGAAAGAATGGCTGCCATCGCGCGGGGATCAGCACCCAATTGGGCAGCCAACGCTGGCAGAACTGGTACGCCCACATGCGTGCTCAAAAATAGGACAAAACTGGTGATGGCGATCCAGTGAATGGACAGACGCTACCCTCCAGGTAACAATCGGCCAGTGAGCTTATCCCAGCCTGAACTAAGGCTCTGGCGCATGGCATTGGCTCGCTCTAACAGGTTGCGTGGAGCCGAGACACGGGCTTCTGCCTCTCCACGAGTCATCTTCTCGAGAATGCCCCAGCGATTGCATTGGAAACAGCGTGGTTGTTCTTCTTTGGTGATATACCCACATACCTGACAGCGATACACTGTTTCTTGAGCACGGGCAATGTGCAGGCCATCGTGGTAAGCCATAGCCGCCTTGTCGGCTTGGCCAACACGGGAATACTCGTCGCCTAGCTCTTCTTGTGCCCACAACAACTGCGGGCTCCAATGCGTTCCTTGTTGCAACAATGCTATGCTCTCTCCTTCTTCTCCGGCACGGCGTAGCAGTTTCGACAAGAGGAAGAAATATCGGCTGTCTGTTGGATGGCGGGCTAGGCAATCGCGTATCAGTGTAA
>JBMFPM010000103.1:0-6722 GCA_049969135.1 Anaerolineae bacterium | reverse complement strand
AGCGGAGATGATACATAACCAATAGCATCTCATGGTCAGGAGGAAATATACATAATCGTTAAAATGAAGGCGCTTGCTACTACCTTTCAATTTTGCCAAAATCGCCTTTTTTGCTATAATATCATCGAGGGCAAGTAGCTCAGTTGGTTAGAGCGCCACGTTGACATCGTGGAGGCCGTAGGTTCGAGTCCTATCTTGCCCACTGGAATATCATGGCACAGTCGCCGGGCCCGCGCCTCTATGCAGAGATGCAACAGGTGTGGGCTTTTCTTTTGCCTCTTGCAAGATCTTCTTGCAACCTGTTTGCTTTTAACCATATCATTGAAATTGATGGTACAATACACCTAGTCCCTAAAAGGAATCAGACGCATGGATGCGCAGCTCCGTCTGAAAACTGTACCTCTTTTCTCGGCTCTTCCGTCCGATAACTTGGACCTTGTGGCCAAGTTAGCGACTAAACGATACTACCCCAGAGGCGAATTCCTCTGCCGACAGGGTGAGTTCGGAGATACGCTCTATATCATTGATTCCGGCGAAGCCATCCTCCGCCAAGCTGACCTTCAGGGGCTGGAAAGGCCAATGCGCTATCTACGCGAAGGCGAATCCATTGGTGTTGACGCCCTCCTTTTAGGAGATGCCTATGATTTCAGCGTCCAGGCTACCGCCCCTCTAGAGGCATGGTGCATCCGCAAACAAGACTTTGAGCATTTGCTAGAAGAATATCCTCATCTTCAAAAGCAATTATCCCTACCGCCTCTGATCAAAGAACGCTTGCGCACGCGCCTTATGCCTGGCCAAGACGCAGATGAACCATGGCTGCTACTCCGTAGAAGGCATTGGCTGGTTCTGGTGCGCAAATTGTTGCTACCCCTTCTTATCCTGCTAGTCCTGGCTATCGAGGCTGCCCACTCGAATGGGCTCACGCTCCCGTCTTTCCTTACTCTATCCGCAACGGGCATTGCAGTGGGCACTTTGCTCTGGTTCTATATAGATTGGCGTAATGATTTCTACCTGGTAACGACACAGAGAATCCTCCATCGAGAACAAGTCATCTTCCGTTTCGAAACTCGCGACGAGGCACCCTTAGCCAAAATTCAGAACATTAACACTAGATACGGATTCCTAGGGAAACTCTTCAATTTTGGCACCATGGAAATCCAGACTGCCGGTGCCAAAGGTGCTACTATTACGCTGGATTACCTGCCCGACCCAGAAGGAATGAAACGGGTCATTTTTCAACAAGTTAGCCATCTGAAATCCAGGCAGAAGCGAGAAGAATATGAAGAAATCCGCCAAGAACTGGAGAGGAAAACCCGCAAAGACACGGCCGAGGAGCCACAGCCTATTCCGTCCCTGCCCTCAGAGGAATCACCTAGAAAACGCAGGGGCTTGCTGCGTATCGGACCTACACGGCCTCTCTTTGGGCTACGCTATGAACAGGCCGATCGCATCACCTGGCGCAAGCACTGGATTTTCCTGCTTAAAAGAGTTTACATAGCCCTGCCCGCTTTCGTGGCAATCACTGCCTCCATCGTTATTATCAGCCTTTCCAATGCACTGGGACAATACCGACTTTCAGTCCTGCTTGCCGCTTTGGTATTTTGGATAGCCTCTGTCTTTTGGCTGTGGTGGGAATGGGAGGACTGGAGAAATGACGAATACATCGTCACCCAGACCTCAATCATTGACATTGTGAAAAAACCGCTCTTCTTCGACGAAGTACGCAAAGAAGCATCGTTAGACATGATTCAGAACATTTCGCTGAAGAAGCCAGGCCCTGTGGCAGCTCTTCTGGATTACGGGGATGTCGTGATACAAACAGCGGGTCCTGGTGGCACATTCACCTTTGCTGGTGTCCACCACCCAGCAGAGGTGCAACGCACGATATTCCGTCGCATCGAAGCTTACGAGGAGGGACGAAAACGCCGGGAAAGAGAGCAGAGGAAAGCCGAATTGTCCACGTGGTTTGAGATTTACCACGAGATGGAGCAGCACAAGAAAGCCCAAACCTAACCATACGGGAAATTGCTCTCCTTTGGCTCGGCTTAGTGAGAAATCATACCTAGAGAGGAGGTGATGTATCCTGAAGTAGCTTTTCTCCCTGCGCAGAGAGTGTTGAAAAATGAACTCTCAATATCGTGCTGAATGAAGCCTCGCGCAGTACTTGGAAAAAGTTGTGTGAGGCCCCGCGCTCCGCTCAGACGAAAGATTTTCAACACACTCATGAAATCAGTATCGGATCAGTAGCAAATCTCAAAAAGGAGGAGAACCATGTCAAGAAAGAAACTTTTGATTACCATCATCCTATTGTTGGTAGCAATGCCGCTATCTTCGTGTGCTCCAAAAGCTACGCCCACGCCAGCAGCACCAGCGCCGGTGAAGGAAGTGACCCGAGAAGTCACTCGCGTGGTTCCAGCCCCGGAAAGAAAACTCAAAGCCGGATTTATCTACGTGGGACCTATCGGTGACTATGGCTGGACCCACGCTCACAACGAAGGCCGTCTTTACGTGGAACAGAAATTTCCCTGGCTGGAAACGGTCTATGCCGAAGCCGTGCCCGAAGCAGACGTAGAGCGTTTCCTGGACCGCTTCATCGTAGAAGAGAAATGCGATGTGGTGTTCACAACGAGCTTCGGGTTCATGGACGGAACCATTGCTGCAGCGAAGAAATACCCGGACAAGATCTTTTTCCACTGCTCCGGCTTCATGCGGGCACCCAACGCCGGCACCTACATGGCTGATTTCTACCAGATTTACTACCTGAACGGCTTGATGGCTGGTGCCTTGACCAAGACCGGCAAAGTTGGTTACGTCGCTGCCCACCCTATCCCCGAAGTAGTACGGCATATCAACGCCTTCACCCTTGGCGTCCGCGAAGTGAACCCCAACGCCACAGTAGATGTGCGCTGGCTGTTCTCCTGGTATGACCCCGCCAAGGCTCGCGAGGCAGCCGAAGCGCTGATTGCTGCGGGGTGCGATACACTGGCCTTTACTGAAGACTCCCCGACCGTGCTCCAGGTTGGCCAGGAATACACGCAGAAAGGCCAACAGATTTACACCTTTAGCCACTACAGCCCCATGGAAAAATTCGGTCCCGATTCGTGTGTCAGCGGCCAGCTTGTGGATTGGGGCATCCTCTATGAAGACATGCTGACCAAGGTATACCTGGGCATTTACAACAACAAGAATTTGGAGAATGTAGACTACTGGTGGCTACTCCGTGAAGGCGCGGTTAAGCTAGGTGGCTCGTTTGAACATCCCATCAACCCCAAGTTTGTGGATGCGCTCAAAGCGGTGAAGGTCACTGATCCTTTCCTCGGCCAGATCAGCGTGTATGATCTGGTCATGAAACGCATGGAACAGATGAAAGACCCGGCCATGCTCTTCGACCCCTTCACTGGGCCTATCAAGGACCAGACAGGCGTCGAGCGTGTCAAAGCTGGCCAGCGGCTCTCTATTGGTGAATTGCTGAGCATAGACTGGTTTGTGGAAGGAAACATTGGCACCATTCCACGCTAATCAGGTATCGCTACAAAGAAACTGAAAAATGGTAATGCAGGGGGCACATGGCATGTGTCCCCTGCATTACTCCCAGATGCATAAGGAGCCCTGACGTGCCCAATTCACCAGAAAAACATCTCGCAGTAGCTATGCACGGCATTGTCAAACGCTTCCCCGGCGTAGTGGCTAACGACCACATTTCTTTCGAAGTGCATACCGGCGAAATTCACGCCTTGCTAGGCGAAAATGGCGCCGGGAAAACCACTTTGATGAACATTTTGTACGGTATTTATCAGCCAGATGAAGGGGAGATTTATGTAAAAGGCAAGCGGGTAACTATTCGTTCACCACGCGATGCCATACGCTTAGGTATTGGAATGGTGCACCAGCAGTATCGCCTGGTCGCTACGCACACCGTAGCCGAGAATGTGGTGCTGGGATTGCCGGTCAGCTTCCTTTTTCCGGAACGCGCTGCGCGGCAATGGTTGGACGACTTGTCCCAGAAATACGGATTGCGTGTAGACCCCAATGCCCGCATTTGGCAGCTATCGGCGGGAGAACAGCAGCGTGTTGAGATTATCAAAGCGCTCTGCCGCGGAGCGGACATCCTGATCCTGGATGAGCCGACTTCTATGCTCACCCCGGGCGAAATTGACGAGCTAATGTCTATTATCCGCCGTATGGCTGCCGAGGGACACACCATTGTTTTCATCACGCACAAGCTGGACGAAGTCTTTGCCATCAGCGATCGGGTAACAGTGCTGCGCCAGGGAAAGGTAGCGGCTACACTAGAAACGGCGCAGACGGACAAGACAAGCCTGGCACGGCTTATGGTCGGAAGGGACGTGATTTTCCGACTGGAGAAAAAACCAGCCCAAACAGGCGAAGTCGTGCTACGTGTCGAGGATTTGCACGTATTGGACGACCGACGCTTGCCAGCAGTTAAGGGGGTATCCCTGACTGTATCTGCTGGTGAGATCCTGGGCATCGCTGGAGTGGCTGGCAATGGCCAACGCGAATTGGTCGAAGCACTGGCTGGCTTACGAAAAAGCTACCGTGGCCATGTCTTTCTCAAAGGCCAAGAAGTGACAAACCAGCCCCCGCGTATCCTGATCGAGCAAGGAGTTTGCTATGTCCCTGGCGAACGCGCGATGGGCTTGGCCCCTGGGCTGAGCGTGGCTGAGAACCTTATCCTGAAAGATTATTGCCAGCAGCCATTTGTTCGGGGAGCATTTCTCGACTACGCGGTCATCAACGCTCACGCCAATCGCTTGGTTGACCAATACTCTGTGGCGACCCCGAGCCCAGCAACGCCTGTCAAATTACTCTCCGGCGGCAATATCCAGCGCGTCATCTTGGCGCGCGAAACATGCCAGTCTCCCACCTTGCTGATCGCAGCGTATCCAACCAGTGGTCTAGATGTGGGAGCAACGGAATACATTCGGCAACTTATCCTTCAACAACGCGACCAGGGGACTGCCGTACTGCTGGTCTCCGAAGACCTGGAAGAGATCCTGCAGCTTAGCGACCGCATTGCAGTGATGTTTGAAGGCGAGATCATGGGCATTTTGCCCGCTCACCAGGCAGATTTGGAAACGATCGGCATGATGATGGCGGGCGCCCAGAGAATTCCCCAGCCGGAGGCAATATGAACAGTTGGCCACATTTCCGACTAGAAAAGCGCCTGACTGTCCCGCCATGGTTGGAATTCCTAACTTTGGCTACTTCCTTACTCCTTGCATTAGTGGCAATCGCGGTGCTCTTTCGTGTTTTAGGTGTCAATCCCATCGTTGCCTACCAGCGCATCTTCCGCGGTGCCTTCGGCAGCCTCTATGGGCTTTCGGAGACCGTAGTCAAGGCTATCCCCCTCATGCTATGCGGTGTTGGGCTGGCTATAGCCTTTCGGGCACGGGTGTACAACATCGGCGCCGAAGGGCAACTGCTCGTAGGGGCAATCTGCGCCACCGGCTTGGCCCTATCGCGTCCTGATTGGCCATCTTGGGTCCTTCGCCCCGGGATGTTCCTCGTCGGCTTTGTTGGCGGAGCATTGTGGGCACTGATCCCAGCTCTGCTCAAAATCCACTTTCGTGTAGATGAGACGCTCAGCAGTCTCATGATGGTGTATATCGCCAGCGAACTGGTGAATTACCTGGTCTATGGTCCATGGAAGGGAGCCAAAGAGAGGGGGTTCCCCTATACGGACAAGTTCTCACCCTCGGCCCAACTGCCACGCTTGCTGACCACTCGCATCCACTACCCAACCCTCATTCTAGCTTTGTCACTGGCTTTGCTGGCCTATGTGCTCATCCAGCGAACGAAATGGGGGTTTGAGATTCGCGTCACAGGTGAGAACCCTGAAGCTGCTCGTTATGCAGGGATGAATTATCTTAGGACAGTGCTGCTGGTCATGTTGCTCAGTGGAGGATTGGCTGGCCTAGCTGGCGTGGGCGAGGTGGCAGGCATTCACTATCGAATGCGCTACCCGCAGGGCATTTCTCCAGGTTATGGCTTTACTGCTATCATCGTCACCTGGCTGGCCCGTCTGAATCCCCTGCTGGTTGTCGTATCTGCATTGCTCCTGGGTGGATTGTTGGTAGGCGGGGATGCCATCCAGGTGGCGCTGGGACTACCGGTAGCCACGATCTATATCTTCAATGGCATGATCCTCCTCTTTGTACTGGGAAGCGACCTTTTCACGCACTACAGAATCCGCCTGGAATGGAGACGAAAATGATTGGTGACTTTATCCTCTCTGTGCTAAAAGCTGCCATCCCAGCCGGGACGCCACTTCTCTACGGCACACTCGGTGAAGTGACTGCCGAGCGCTCTGGAGTACTAAATCTGGGTGTAGAGGGGATGATGATCGTTGGGGCGGTAACTGCCTTTGGCGTAACGCACACCACAGGCAACATCTGGCTTGGCCTGGCAGCAGCCGCTCTGGCTGGAAGTGCGTTGGCTTTGGTACATGCTTTCGCTAGTATTACATTGCGCGTGAATCAGGTCGTCTCAGGATTGGCACTAACCATGCTTGGGTTGGGCATAAGTGGCTTGGTAGGAAAGCGATTCATCGGCATGCCACCGCGCACACGATTGGCCCCATTAGCTGTGCCCGGATTGAGCGATCTGCCCATTATCGGTCCTTTGTTCTTTCGTTACGATCCTATGGTATATCTGGCAATCATCTTGGCGCTTGTCCTGTGGTTCATGATGTACAAAACGCG
>JBMFPM010000102.1:0-6867 GCA_049969135.1 Anaerolineae bacterium | reverse complement strand
GGTGATGATGCGGGCTGCACACCGCGCTGCGGTAGCGACCAGATGCGTATACAACCGTACCCAAATAGAACTGCGGTACACAGGCAGGAGTAACGGTATCAGATCGTGGATAGTGACCACAGTCGGCACCGTGGGGAGGAGCGGCGAAGCAAAGTAGGGCACATGAGCCAAATGCACGGATGCACGGCGGCAAGCCAAGGGAAAGGCGATCTGTTCAAACCAGAGCTTGTCCAGGTTTTCAAAGCGGTGGGAAAAGGGTGTGTTCAAGACCTGTAAGGAGCTCAAGAAACCAAGTTGCTCCGAGCAGCCTGGTTTCTTGCTATGATAGAGGAGGTATTCATGTCCTTTGTTTAGTTGTGCCAACGCGCGCAGCAAATGGTTCGTGTATTGGCCGCTGCCGGTAGCTTCCTCCCCTAGGAAGAAAGCGTTGAAAGCAATTCGCACCTTATACCCCTGTCTGTAATACGCACTACGCAAACGTTACGCTTCTAAAAGCAGGCATTAACCCTTTGTCCGGAAGTACTCCACGGTACGCCGCAAGCCCTCTTCGAGATTAATATGGGGTTGCCAGCCAAGCTCGTGCTTAGCCTTGTCTATATTGAGATAAACCTTGAACACTTCTCCCGCTTTGGGAGGGCCATGCACTGGCGGCCTAGTATAACCCGTTGCTGATTTGAGCCTGGCAAAAATCTCATTGACGGATGTGCCAATACTGGTACCAATGTTGTAGAACCCGCCGTCGCCCCTGTCGAGGGCCAGGATATTGGCCCGCGCTACATCGCCCACATAGACGAAATCGCGTTCTTGCTCACCTGAGCCATTGATGACAGCTTGCTCGCCGCGCAACATTTGCCCCGTAAAGATAGCTACAACGCCAGCCTCGCCATAGGGGTCCTGACGAGGCCCGTATACATTGCCATAGCGCAAGACGGTGAAAGAAAGCCCGTAGTTGTTGCGATACAGTGGCAGATAGTATTCAAAGCAAGCCTTGCTCGCACCGTAAGGGTCTAGGGGCTGGATGGGGTGATGTTCATCTGCCGGCAGGTATTGTGGTTCCCCATAGAGCGCTCCGCCAGTGGAAATGTAGATAAATTTCTTGACCTCATATTTGCGACTCAGCTCTAAAAGGTTGAGAGAGCCCAAAATGTTGACCTCAGCATAAAGAAGTGGCTGTACCATGGACTCACGGACGCTGACCTTTGCCGCGTGATGATTCACAATCTCGGGTTTTTCCGCAGCGAAAATCTCTTCCAGAGCTTGATCTCGGATATCCAAGTGATAAAACCGCGCACGTGGGTGAATGTGTTCTTTCTTGCCTGTGCTGAGATCGTCCACGACCAACACATCGTGGCCTTGCTCCAGATACGCGTCCACAACATGCGAGCCAATAAAGCCCGCACCACCTGTAACCAAAATTTTCATGTCGTCTCCTTCTATGTAGGTTAATTGTGTATGTGAACCATATACGGGCAGGTAGCCCGCCGTAATAGGCAATTGTTGTCAGGCTCTTTACAACCCTTTTGAGCGGAGTATAGATAGAAGTAGCCAAACAGCAAGTATCCCAGCAATCGTGAAGCTAATTTGGGCGATAGGCAATCTTATCCCAAGTACCGGCAAACGCCACATGGAAGCAGCTTCTCCACCCAGGATAATCAATGCGGAGCCGATAATCAACGCGGCGACCAGGATACTGAAAGACAAGCGGTTTGCCACCCGATCCAGCTTAAGGAGCAAGTTCTGTAGGTGGCGCAGGTCAATGCCCAGGGTCATATCGCCTTGCTCCAATTGACTGGATAGCTTGTCCAACCGCTGTGGCAATACCTGAACGAGTTGATCCAGGTCGCGCAAGGTGCGCATGGCCCGTGTTCCCAAGTGCTGCAGGGAAAGTTGTTCGCTGACCAACTGCCGGACGAAAGGGCGCGCTTTGTCCACCAATACAAAATCAGGTGAGAGCGTTCGGGCAACTCCTTCCAATACAACCACTGTGCGCGCTAGCAAGGCTAGGTCGGCAGGAAGGCGAATGCGGTGTCGGAAAGCGACCGCCATGATGTCTTCCAGAAACTCGCCAAGATGCACCTCTTCCAAAGCGAGTCCGTAATAGCGGAGAAAAAGGCGTTGGATATCACGACGCAATTCATGAAAGTTGGCCCGGTGTTCTACTGCGCCTAAACGCATAATGGTCTGCGTTAATTGATCCACATCTTCATTAAGCGCATTCGTGAGCAAATCAGCAAGCAAGTCTTTGGTAGCAGGTGTGAGATAGCCCATCATGCCGAAATCAACAAAACCGATCTGATCATCGCAGATGAGGATGTTAGCGGGATGTGGGTCAGCATGGAAAAAACCATCCACAAAGACTTGCTTGAAGTACACATCTACAATGATTTCAGCAATAGCAGAGAGGTCATAGCCTTCTTTTCTTAGCAGTTCCAGGTCAAGCAGCTTGTAGCCACGCAGTTCCTGTGTGGTGATGACGCGACGCGTGGTCAAATCCCAATACACATAAGGCACAATCACACGGGCATCCTGCTGCAAATTGTGCCGTAGGCGATCCGTATTGCGGCCTTCAATAGTGTAATCTAGTTCCTCACGCAAAGTCTGTCCGAACTCGTTGACTAGATCGGCAAGTTGGTATTCACGGGCTAGTGCCAAACGGTGTTCTAGAAAGCGTGCCTGCCGCATGAGCAGGTCTAAATCCGCTTCAATCACGCGCTCTACACCTGGCCGTTGAATCTTGACGATCACCGTTTCACCATTTTGTAGGATGGCACGGTGGGCTTGTCCAATGGAAGCGCTAGCAATGGGCTCTGTTTCAAAATGGGCAAAGAGATCTTGAGGTGAGGCATGCAATTCTCTTTGGAGTTCAGCCAATATCTCACTGGCTGGCACCGGTGGAGCGGCGTCCAAAAGCTTGGAAAGCTCTTCGATATATTCTGGCGGCAAGAGATCTGGCCGTGTGCTGAGAATCTGGCCAAGTTTAATAAAAGTTGGCCCTAATTCTTCAAGCGTATGGCGCACCCGCTCCGGGATAGTGTATCTGCTCGCCTTGTCTTCGGCAGCAACCCTCCACTGCCTCCAAGGTGGGAGGAAGCGCGTCAGGTCAAGCTGTTCGGCCAGGAAGCCCAGGCCGTTACGCAACAGAACCTCGGCAATTTGCCGCAGCCGCACCATGTCTTCATACGGTTGGCGGATGCGAAAAGGCAAAGGATTGGACACCTCAAGACCCTCTTTTCGGGTATAGTTTGCAAACCATCGCTGTCATCCGCCATATTATACAATAGTTTTCGGCCCCCACAGATTCACAAGCTTGCGCCAGGGGATGCCTACTGAGGCGTAGTTCCACTTGGGGGCAAGCATGGCTTAAAGTGCGAAGGGGGACACGAATAAACGAATACGGACGCAGTGCATTCGTGTATTCGTTGTGAATTCATTGACGGCTGGCGCTCAGCAACTTGCCCCTAGGCTGAGCTACACCCACCTGCTGAGAAGTATTTCCACTGATGTTAGGATATGAGTTGGGACATTGCCTTCAGGTGATGTTTGAAAAGGGTTTGTAGTAGGCGTCCTTCGACTACGCTCAGGGCAAGCATTTAACGCTTGAAAGCCGCACTAAAGTGCGCACTACAAACCCCTTGAGCCTGAGGATCGCGAGGTTCACCCAAGTGTCCCAACTCATGTCTGAACTTCAGTTTCCACTGGTGAAAGAGTGCTGGTATAATACTACCAACCCTTGATGTATTGATATGGATACATGCGTCTCCTCCACTTGAGTCTGACTAATTTCAGAAACTATGCCCGCCTGGAACTGGACTTTCCGCCTGGCATTGTCTTGCTGCAAGGCGATAATGCGCAGGGCAAAACCAACCTGCTAGAAGCTATCTACTACCTTTCCCGGATGCACTCCCCGCGCACCAGCCTGGATCGCGAGCTGGTTCACTGGCTGGCGTGGAAGGAGGATTTGCCCTTTGCGCGCTTGGTGGCTCAGATTCAATCGGATCAACAAACGGATCAAATTGAGCTTTCGTTGGTGCAAAACAGCACAAGCAATGCAGATGCCAGCACCGTCGGTGTGCGCAAGCATATCCGCGTGAATGGGGTGCCGAAGCGGGCTTTGGATGCCGTGGGGTTGCTCCATGCTGTGCTCTTCTTGCCACAGGACATCAATCTAGTAGATGGGCCCCCTCACCTACGGCGCCAGTACCTGGATGACACCATCAGCCAAGTTGATGCGCAGTACTACCGTGAATTGCAACGCTATAACCGCGTCTTAACACAACGAAATTACCTGCTCAAATCGCTCAAAGGGCATGGCTACGACGAAGCGCAGCTTCACTTTTGGGATCAGCATCTGGTGCAGCATGGAGCGTATCTGATTGTGCGCCGCCAGCAGGTGATCCGGCAACTGGACGAATTGGTACAACGCATTCACCCGAAGCTGACCGGTGAAACAGAGCGGTTGCGGCTAGAATATGACGCCAGCGTGCGCCTCGATCGGCGCCCTGGCGTTGCCTATCAAATGGAGTTGCCTACGGAGCCAGGGATGAACTTGCCATCCGCCTCGACCGAAGTGCAGGACGTCGCGGCTCTATTTGTTGACCAACTGCGCGCAATGCGCGCGAAAGAAGAGGAACAAGGTGTCTCGTTAGTCGGGCCGCACCGTGACAATTTCCGCTTCCTGGTCAATGGCGTGGACATGAACGTCTATGGCTCTCGTGGGCAACAGCGCACCATAGCCCTGTCTCTGAAGCTGGCTGAGGTGGAATGGACTACCCAAGAGAGAAAAGACAAACCCGTTCTGTTGCTTGACGATGTCCTCTCCGAACTGGATGCAGCACACCAGATTTATCTGCTGGATGCCCTTGACCAAGCACAGCAGGTGATTATCACCACGACTGATCTCACGCCCTTCAGCAAGGAGTTTCTCTCTCACGCAACTTTGTGGCGAGTGAGTGCAGGCAGGATTGCGGGTTCAATGACCAATGACCATTGACAATTGGTCATTCATCATTGGCGATTGTGCTTAGCGGGCGCTTCTTAGGCATGCCCGGACGGCGGGGATACTTCGGCGGCGTGGGCGCTACCTTCTCTACCAGGACCAGCGAGCGTGGATCCCTTAGCCCAGGCAACCGCAGCATCTTTACTTCACGCAGTTTGCCTCCCAATAGCTGGGTCGCTTCTTCGGCAGCCTTTAACTCCGCCTCGATGTCTGCCCCTTTCTGGGCGATCAAATAGCCCCCTTTGCGGCAGAGGGGCAGGCAGTATTCCACCAATACTGCCATGTCAGCCACCGCCCTTGCTAACACGATGTCATAGCGTTCACGGTGGTGGGCATTCTGTCCAGCCTCTTCTGCGCGTGCCCACAATGGCTCCACGTTTTTCAGCCCGAGCCGTTTTATGAGGTGTTCCAAAAAGAGGATCTTTTTGTGTGACGAGTCCAGGAGGGTCATGTGGATCGTAGGGCGCATGATTTTCAGCGGTACGCCCGGGAAGCCTGCTCCTGTACCGACATCAATGCACAATAGCGGAGCCTCAGCAGTAGAAAGCGGAACAACATCTGGGATGCCTCCGGTGGGGGCTGCCCCTTGCGTGGGAAAAGCGAGAAGGCAAGTCAGCGAGTCGAGAAAGTGCTTGAGCTGCACCTCCTCATAACCCGTTACGGTAGTCAGATTAAACTTCTGATTCCAGGCACATAGCTCTTGGTAATAGATCTGGAAAGCGCGCAGGTGCTCTGCTGTAAGGCACAACCCCAAGGCACGCGCTCCATCTCGCAACAACTCCATGCCCAATTCTCTGGTACCGGCAGCAATCGGCTGGGTACCTGTGTCTGCACGTGGTGAACCCATTCTCACAATGACCGCCCTAAGCCCTTACCTCAACGTATAGGCGGAACAAATTGTTCCACTGTTGCTTGAATTTCTCTTCCTCTTGAAAAAACACGCCTTGGGGATGCCGTGGCCTGGACCATTCCTTCGGGTAGCCAGGATCAACGAAATAAAAGCCCCTTTCGGGGACAGGGCCTGTGGGTTCAAATCCGTATAGGACTTTGGCGTGTGCCCATCCACGCAGAAGATCACCAATGATGACAATGGTGAGCCGATTTTCCTGGATATTGCGCAGGAGGTCCTCAACACTGCCAAACCATTGCAGCTTGGCGGGGATATTTTTACGTTGCAGATATCCCGAGATACCCCAAGGGAAAGTAGCCCAATTGGGAATCTTGTGGATAACGACATGTGGCAATGGCCAAGTGACAAAAAGGGGCTTTTCCATCTCCCTTGCCACAGCGGCGCCATCGAAATGCAGGGTGTTCAGCAAGGCATTGCCCACAATGGCGATGCTGAACGCAGCGCAGTCATTCGTGTTGTCACCCTGGTACTGATGCCAGCGAAACAGGTCTGTATCCATGTGATAGTACGGTTTGTAAACGCGCTCTTCAGACTCGTCACTCATCATTCGTCACTTATCACTCACCACTACTTTCATCCTTATACACCTGTCGCCCGCGGCCCGGCCCCTCCTCTGGGCCAACGATGCCCATTTCCTCCATCGCATCGATCAATCGCGCTGCCCGGGAATAGCCGATACGCAGTTTCCGCTGCAGCAAAGTGATGGATGCCCGATCGTATTCGCGCACAATTTCTATCGCCTTGTCCAGCAAGTCATCTTTGCCGGCAGCTTCCTTCTCTCTAGCGACCATGTCCTGCCAGAGCGGTTGCTGTACCAGAGCTGCTCCCAGAGGGGGTGGCGGTGTCATACGATAGCTTCGCCAATAGTTCACCAACCGCTGAAGCTCTTCGTCAGAGATAAAACAGCCTTGGAGACGAACCAGCTTGCTGGAATCAGAAGCCATATAGAGCATATCCCCGC
>JBMFPM010000101.1:0-6879 GCA_049969135.1 Anaerolineae bacterium | reverse complement strand
AAATTCATCAGTACCCAATACAGGAGAAAAGGCACAAAGACGCTAGCAGCCTGCTCGCTGCGTCGCCTCCTCCGCTGGCCTGCATCGCCTACTCTCCTCCGCCTGGCCAGAATACTGAGGTAATAGATGCCTCCCAAGCCAGATAGCAACAGAGGTAGAAATTCATATACAGTCAGCAAGAAGAAATAGTAGTACCATGGCTGCCCACCGCGCGCCACACCCTGTTGGGCTGTCCAGTGACCCAGGAGGCCCACAAAGCCTGCTTCGATGCCGCGCACATTCGTGAACAGGGTGGTATAAAGAGGAATGAAGATAGCATAGAAAATAGCAACAGCGGAGAGCCAGGCTTTGCGCCTCCACCATATCCCAATAGCCGCCGCTATAGCGAGCAGAAGCAGAACGGTAATGCGGATTCGCCACAGTCCTGCGGGGCTGTAGTCTAACGGGTCAAACTTGAGCACTTTGAGCACAAGGGCAGAAGCCATCGGCAAGGCTAACGTAGCCAACAAGACTACTAAATCAAAGGCAGGCAGTTTTTTCAGGGGCCTACGTTCACGCACCCATTGCAACAGCAAATACAAAACCCAGAAATTGCCGAAAATAGCACCATTGATAAAGGCATTGCCCTTGGCACACATAGTCAAGGCCAGGGTCGCCGCAATGAGATAAAGCCAGCGCTCTTTCCGATCCTCCAAATAACGGAAGAAAGCAACGACCATCGCCATACTCGGCGCAATGACGAAGATGTCATGACGGATGAATCGCCCACGGAACATCAGTGTCGGCGATATGGTCAGCAGCAGCATAGCAAATAATGCCCCCGCCCGCCCCAGCCAACGGCGCATCGGCCAGACCAAAAGTACCGCAGCGACAGCGAACAGAGCCGCTGCCACCCGGGCAGTAGCATCGCTAACTCCAAGCAGGAAATAGACAAAAGCAGTAATGTGATATAAAAAGGGTCCATGATAGACGGGGTCGAAACGATACCCCTGGCCCGTGAACAATTTCCAAGATTCCCAGGCATGGGTACTCTCATCATGGGAATAGGCGCGATTGCTCAAGTCGTACAGGCGTGTTACCAGCAGCGCCAGTACAATGAGGCATAGTGCTACCGTCTGGCCGTTTACCCGTAGCACAGAGAGCAATGGCTTATCCAGAAAACTCGGTTCCGTTGAGGCTCGACCTCTTCTTATCATCTCTACCCCATCAGACAAACAGAATTACAAGGTGCAAATCAACACTCTTTACTCATCACTCGTCACTTACCACTCATCACTCACCGCTGCAACGCACTTCTCACCCAGAGCACCACCTCCTCCGTTTGTGGAGCAGGCAGTGCTGTCCTTAGCCCCATCCACCAACGCAACCATTCCAACAGGGGATACTTGCCCCCAGGCCAGGATGAGCGCAAGCCAAAGTGCATGCCGACATACTTCGCCGGAGGCGGTGCGCCAGCCGGCAAAATCACTCCCACATCCTCCGGTACAGAAGTCACTCTGCTGATATAACTCACCTGCTCGAAATGGCGTAGATACCAACCGAGGGGGATTTCCAGGCGCTCATCCACTTGCCATGGCATAACCTTCGGATCGCCCTGCAAGTGGCTCGAAAATTCAGCCGCTTTCTGGGCAAGTTCCAGCACCTCCGGAGAAATAGCCGCGCCTACCATAGGTTCGCGGGGATCGCACGCTTGGATATAGTTCAACCTAACTTCTGTTCGCACCAGCACGAAAAACAATAGCAAGAGCGTGAAGAATGCTGCTGCCCGCAGTGGGATTTCACGGCCACCCATGCTCCAGAGCAAGGCATAGGCAGAAATCAAGAACACGCACAAGGCTGCAATGCGCAAGAGGTAGATGGATACGGGCATAACCAAATAGCTTACAAGCTGTACATAGGCTGAAGCCGAGACAATCAGACTAACAGCTACCAGGCCCCAGAATAGGGGTTCTCTCACCGCACTTTGCCATCCACGCCATAGCCTCTCAAAGGCTTGACCGGCTGTTAAGATAAAGGGCAGGAGGAGCAGCAAGACACTGCTCGGCGGACGATAACCAGGCACAATCGAAAATAGAAAAGCAAAAGCTGCCCAGTAGCGCAACAGGATGGCGAAAACATCCCCGCGTTTGCGCTCTAGAAGGAACCCGGCGAACCCGAAACAGAGCGCCAAGCTTTCATAAAAGAGGAGCAATAGCGGCACGCGATACCACGGAGATTGGCGCAGAAAAGCAAAACCTCCCAGCCATTGGCCAAGCTGATCTAGGGTCAACTGCAGTCCTAATGGATTGTAAAGAAAAGCCAGGCCGAAAACGAGGAAAAGCAAACCGGCTATGATGAATGCCCAGCGCCAGGCAGAGGCATCTGCAAGTACATCGTGCCAAGCGGTGCGTATGGCATCAAGGGGCGCTTGGTCTTTTGTCAACCTGGCACGGATGAGCAAGAAGACAGGGAAAGCAGCAACCAGGGTAAACAGGCTATAAGCCAATGGCCCTGCCATGAGGGCAACCGTTACCAACGCGACCGCAGCCACAATATACACAGGCCGTCGCTCTTCCAGATAGCCGGTGAACGCCACAAGCAAACCCAACGCAGCAAAGGCAACGATAATACTGCCATCCACCGCTCTGGAGAAATACGTGAAACTAGGGGAAAGAGCCAGCAGCACTGCTACTGCTAAGGCACCTATGCGGCCTAGATGGCGACGCAACCCATACGGCAAGAGCACGATCAGTGAACCAAACAACTCACACCACAAGCGCGCCTGGCTGTCGCTGCCATCTGTGAGGAAGAAAAACAGCGTGTTCAGGTGAAAGAGCAGTGGACTGAGCCCCCTTAAGGTGGTTGGAATGCCCCGCGCAAACCGCCAGGCTGCCAGAGCCAACGAGGCTTCCTGTTCAGCCAAGGGCCAGCGTCCCAAGGCAAAAAGGCGTAACACGAACGCAAGGATCAAAATCAACCCGTAGAGAGCCATCTCCATAGTCAAAACGGGCTGTCTTTCCAACTGTTCATCAGCAGTTTCTGTCATCCTCGTACCCCTGTTCGCAAGCTTTCCCAAACCATTGTCCTCAAGAGGCTAGCTAGATAATCCACATTCCTGCAACGCTTACCGCCGGTAGATACTGACATTGCCTTCCTCATAAACCTTCTCCAGAAAACGCGCAAACCGTTCCGCAGTATTGGGAGGTAAGTTATACTTGCTCTTTTCCACCGGCCCTAAATACACATAGCGCACATTGTATTGTTCTAGCAAGGACAGAACTTGCTTGGTGTCTGTGCTGCGGTAGATTTGCTCGATATCTGGCCTGCGCTTGTTCGCCTCGATGGAGTTTCCTCGCCACTGGTGCTCATGGAAATCCCAGCCAAGGATGGTCGGCAAACCGGTGAAGGCAGAGATCCAGGCTGTCTCCGTATAAGAACCACCCGTGGATTCGACGATATAGGCGATACCCCGCACATTCTCCTGCAGCCATTTGATCGCAGCATAATCATCCGGGCGGACATTCTGCAAGAAAGCCATGCCATCGAGAGTAGGCTTGCCTCGGAAGCCTCCCGCTTTATTGGGAAAGCCGAATAACGGATAGATCATCCCCACACCTATCAGGGCAATGAGGGCAACTAGCCAGATGCCACGGAGGATGGGACTCGTCAGCAAAGATTGCCTAGGACGTCCGAGAACGTAATAACAGCCAAAGGCCGCTGCAATGGCCATCATTACCCAGGCTTGATAATAGAACTTGAACACCGTGTTCATGCGCGTGCCAAATGAATCGCGCAGGTAGACAAATTCCACTGCAAAGGTGAGTAAGAAGGCGACTCCCGCAATCCAGTAGACAAATGGCAGTGCTGCCTCTGTGCCACTGGGTTCTCCCTGCCACGAACGTTGAATGAGATAAAGCAATGCTGCTATAGAGAGCGCCAGGAGCAGAAAAGTCCATGGGTTAGTCACACGCATGAGAACCGCCTGGCGCAACAATCCCATAACTCCTGTGCTCCCGATCAATGCCTTCACTCGCTCATCAGCCAGAACGCCCTGTAGGAACTGCTTTCCTGCTGGAGTCACCATAATCGAAAGCACCGCCAATACAATCAGCAATAATGGCCCTACCACCAGCCACAGGAACCAGTTCACCAGGTCAAATGGGAACCTGCGGCGCTCGTCAGCAGGCAAGGCAGCCACGATTTTCGCCATTTGCAGCACGATCAGACTGCCGATGACAAAGACAAACAAGCCAAACATCAATAGATATTGGTGCAACCTCGTGACGTTGAACAACACCGGCAAAATGCCCCCTGCCTGCGATTGAAAGCCCAGATAGAATGGCAAATACAGCAATACCGCCGGCACTGCTACCGACAACCCAAACGCCGCGGTAGATATCAGCCATTGCGGGCGTTGCTGGATGCGCTGTCCGATGAAAAAAGCCCCCAAGACCACCACCAGGTGAATGGGAAAATCCCAGGTGTTCAAAAAACCCAGTGCGCCCAGACAAAAGCTCAACAGAACCAGATCAAAAACATGTGCTTGCCACAGCAGGCTCAATTCCTCGCGTAGGGCACGCAACAAAGACATGCCAGGCTTTGCACGCGTCGTGCTGTCTATTGCGCTATCCCCTGTCTGTTTGCCCTTCTCCACCTTCCGCCTCCTACCCCTCGCCATTCGCTCCTTGCTCTCTGCTTTCCCCCACTCCCTGGTTCCCAGCAAGATGTTGAGCGCCAGAGCTAGCGCCAGCAGGACAAAGGGCAGAGCCAGCACATGGGGATGCATATCCCCCAGCAGGAAGCTGAATTGGGGAAACTCGTCAATCACTTCCATGTGGTTGCCGTACAGATCGCGGTCATTCACCACACGGGAAGCCCGCCACCACCACCACATGTCAGTGGGAACCCAGCGCCCACTCGTCGGTGCCTCCATCAACCCGTGGATATCCAGCCATTTCCAGAAAGCGGCCGAACCCAGCCCCCGTGTGTGCAAGACTTCGAACAAGCCCTCCAGGTTGCCAATGAACACGACAAACAGTGGGCCAAGCATGGCCCACAGCAAATTAGACACGCTTTCCTTTACCTGCTGTCCTTTCTCTGTTGCGAGCAAGTTGTACACAAGGCTGAAAGACCCAGTCGCGGTCAGGGCAAAAAGCAAAGCAATGGCAAGGTTGAACGCCACACTGGCCGCCACCCCTGACAACTTGGTCAGCAGAGCCATCAACAAATAACCAAAGTAGTAATAACTAATGGCAAAACCAGAGAGCCAGGGATCATGGGGCGGGAAGCGCTCGCTGCGCAAGATAGCATTCAGGAAAGCGATCTCCATCGGCTTCTCTGTCGCTGCGATTTCCGGGTTGTATGCCCGCACAAAAGCCCAACCAAAGAAAGCCAGAGCAAAGAGGAGCTCCGTAGCAACGATCAATCGCCGCTTCTGGCGCAAAAAATCCACTACACTCTGGCGATCTCGGCGCAGGATCACAAGCGATGCCAGGCCGACAAGCAGCAGCACAAACAAGATCGCGCTGCGAGTGTTATGTAAAAAACCAAAGCTGCATCCAATCCACAATAGATAACCTGTCAGCAACAGCCCAAGGGGCCGAGCAAAGGCATAACCCCGCTCAGGAAGGTGCCGAAAAAGGCGCAGCGTGATCGGCAATGCGACCAGCCCAATCACCTCTAGAATCAGCCACCAGCTCAAGACAGACAACATGACACCCTCCATTGGTGATGAGTGATAAGTGATGAGTAAGGAGTGATGAATGATTAGCGAGTGAGCCGTGAAGGATTACACATCACCTGTCACTCCTCACTCCTCACTCATTACTGCTTCACCTCATAAATTCTGACCTGCTCATTGTGGTATACCAATTCCAGCAAGCCATCAGCTCGCATGCGCTCGAATTTGTCCAGGCCAGGTCCGGGATAGTAGATGCGCTCCACCTCACCCAAGTAAATGTAGCGCACCTCGTATTTGCGCAGGATATCCAAAGCTACTCCTACGTCAGGGTCGCTGTAAAGCCGCTGCACGTCATTCAGGCGCGTGTCAATCCACGTACCAGGCAGTGCTGAACGCTGCTGCCGCTGATGCCAGCTCCAGCCAATAATGGTCGGCAAACCGGTATAAATAGCCACGCGTGATCCCCAACGGTAGAGTCCTCGGGGTTCGGTGTTGGCTTCTGCGATCACCGGAGAACCTTGAATGTGGTCAAGCATCCAGTTGATCGCTTCATAATCCCACTTTAGCTCCACTAGCTGCCCGCCATCGTTATATACGGCGCGCTTCATGTATGCCATGCCGTCCAATGTGGGCCCCACTTGCGTGTCAAAGCGGTCATTGATCTTGGCCTTGGTAGCGAAAATGGGATACAGCGAAGCCAGGAAGAAGAGGAAAGCGAAACCGCCCCACCATAGCCTGCGGCGATCAACATGCCATGTGCGCAAGCGCTCAGCCAAGTAGCTCAAGCCCACTGCCGCAGCAACGGACCAGAGCACCCAAATTTGCAGGTAGAATTTGAACACTGTGTTCATGCGTCCAATGTCACCCTTGAGCACCACCAAGTCAACACCCAGGCTCAAAGCTAGCCCTATGCCAAACAACAGCCACACAAAGCGTCGTCTCGGCTCCATGCGCCAGCGCAACACGATCATAAGAGTACCCAGAATCAGCAACAGGACCAAAATGTAAAACCACTCTTTGGACTTGACCAGCCAGGCAATAAGTAACGCCATAGGCACGATGATGGCCCATCCTAGCGTATCAAATTCCCGGCCTCTGCGCACTAGGCGTTGATACAGGGCAAGCAACCGTGGCAGGCGATCCCAATAACGAAGTGCAAGGCGTAACATGCGCGCAGCACCCTGCCGCACTTCACGTCCGAACAACTCAATGCCCTTCCA
>JBMFPM010000100.1:0-6912 GCA_049969135.1 Anaerolineae bacterium | reverse complement strand
CAATAACTTGGAGGTTAGCTAAGGCGGCTGCGCAACAGACAGCGTTGCCTGAATTGGTGAAGAGATGCGCCGGCAATTGCCAGCTATCCATCATCTCCTGCCGGGCTACGATAGCGCTAATAGGCATACCCGCTCCCAGTGCCTTGCCCAACAAGATGACATCAGGTTTAATGTTCCAGTGCTCACAGGCAAACATCTTGCCGGTTCTTCCGAAGCCAGTTTGCACCTCTTCGGCAACAAAGGCAATGCCGTATTTCTCGCAAATTCTCTTTAGCGCTGGCAAGTATTCATCAGGGGGTACAATAATGCCTGCATCCCCTTGAATCGGTTCGATAAATAAACCCGCTACTTCCTCAGGAGGAAGCACAGAGGTGAACAAGGATTCAAGGTACTCAACGCAGTGCAGGCCGCAGGTGTCTTTACTCAACCCAAAGGGGCAACGGTAACAGTCAGCAAAGGGCACGTGGTACACTCCTGGCACAACCGGACCCAAGCCGCGCGTCATATTGAGTGAAATTGCGGAGAGGCTAATGGCACCATAGGTTGAACCGTGGTAGGAACGTAGGAATGAGATAATCCGCTGGCGGCCTGTATAACGGCGAACCAGTTTAATGCCTCCATCGTTAGCGTCCGAACCTGATTGGCCGTAACTGACCTTCTTAGGTGCAGGCACAGGCGTGATTTCGATTAATTTCTCTGCCAATTCGGTTGCTGGTTTGTGGTAGGCATAGGCCAAAGTGTAGTTTAGGGTCTTGCGTGCTTGATTGCAGACAGCCTCTACGATGCGAGGATGGGCGTGCCCAGTGTTCAAGGAGGCAGCGCTAGCCAGGAAGTCTAAGTAACGGTTGCCGTCTACATCTTCAACGGTGGCTCCATAACCTTTTTCCACCACTAGTGGGAAATAAGGTATCTTTGAGGCAGCGGTATAAACTTTTTCATCCCTCTCCACCCAAGTGAAGGACTGTTCTAAATTGTGCATTTTGGGGTCCCTCCTCTCCGAGTTTTAGATAATTGTGCATTGAAATAGAGGAAGATATGAACTACATTCAGTCTGTTCTGCACCCATTACTCTATCTTGCTAACCTACTAAGTACGCTTTTCTTACCTCTTCATTGACAGCCAATTCCTCAGCCAGGCCTGAAAGGACAATTTCGCCCGTTTGGAGGACATAACCTCGGTTAGCAGTGCGCAGAGCCATGCGGGCATTTTGTTCTACTAGGAGTATTGTTGTGCCCTGTTGATTTATCTCGCGGATGACGTTAAAGATCTCCCGTACCAGAATAGGTGAGAGCCCCATGGATGGCTCGTCGAGCAGCATTAGTTTGCCGTGGGTCATCAATGCCCGGCCAATGGCTAGCATTTGTTGCTCTCCGCCGCTCAAAGTACCAGCGCGTTGTTTCCGTCTTTCTGCCAGACGCGGGAAGAGAGCAAAGACTCGTTGGAAATCCCGCTGGACGGCGGCTTTATCTTTTTGAAGGCGCAGCCAGGCGGCTAGCTCCAAGTTTTCCATGACGGTCAGGTTGGCAAAAATACGGCGTCCCTCCGGGGCATGTGCAATGCCTAGTTCTACGATCTTGTCCGGGGATAAGCCCACGATGTTTTGACCGGTAAAGGTGATACTGCCTCTGGTTGGCCTGACCAGCCCAGAAATAGTGCGGAGGGTAGTGGACTTGCCAGCGCCGTTGGCCCCAATAAGGGTCACAATTTCTCCTTCTTTTACTTCGAAGGAGATGCCCTTCAAGGCTTGAATAGCTCCATAATAAACATGGAGGTCTTGCACCTTCAAAAGGACCTGGTTCGGTACGGATGCGGACAATGGCTCGCGTCCAGAGATAGAGGGCTGCTTCGGCTCAGGCGGTTTCCACATCATGCTGCATCCTCTTTGCCCAGATAAGCTTCAATTACACGGGGATTGTTCTGAATCTCTGTTGGTGTCCCACGGGCGATAACTTCACCGAAATCCATGGCCAAAATGTACGGACAAATGCCCATTACCACCCTCATCTGGTGTTCAATTAATAAAATGCTCAATTTGAACTCGCGGTGTACCCACTGGATAAGTTCCATTAAGGTTTCTACCTCGTATGGATTCATTCCTGCCGCCGGTTCGTCCAAGAGTAGGAGTTTGGGCTCGGCCGCCAGTGCCCTGCAGATTTCCAGTCGCCGCTGCTCGCCATAAGGGAGGTTTTTGGCGAGCACAGTTGCCCGATGCCCCAGATGAAAGCGGTTCAACAGTTCCATAGCCTTTTCGCGGATTGCTTTCTCCTCTTTGCTGTAGGCTGGTGAACGCAGGACGGCTGCCGAGAGGCCGTATTTCACCCGGAACTGAGCGCCTAAAGCTACATTTTGCCAGACGGGCAGATCGCCATAGAGGCGAATAGTCTGAAAAGTGCGGGATATTCCTAACTCGGCAATGCGATGGGGTTTCATGCCGATCAGGTTAGTGCCGTTAAAGTAGATTGTACCTTGCGTTGGGCGATAGACGCCGGTAATCAAATTAAAGACCGTCGTTTTGCCAGCCCCGTTTGGGCCAATGAGGCCAACCAAGTCTCCGGCTTCCATCGTCAAGTTGAAATCCGATACGGCTCGCAAACCACCGAAGTTATGGGTCAACTTTTCAATTCTAAGTAACGCTGACATCGCTGACTTCTTTTTCCCTAGGTTTAATAAGACTGGCCTCTATACCTCCAAAGAGGCCTTTGGAACGCCAAATCATGAGTATAATCAGGAGCACCGGCCCGAAGACCAGCCTCCATACCTCCAAGCCCCAGATTCCTAGCACGCGCAGCGCTTCTTGTAGAAGGGTCCATATGACAGCCCCAGCGATTGAGCCAGTGATGCTTCCCACCCCACCCAGATAGAGCATAATCAAGAAGTCAATAGATTTGAAGACAGTGAACATTCCGGGGTTGATGAATTGCAGGTGATGGGCCATCATGCTTCCTCCCACCCCGGCGAAGAAACAGCCTATCGTGAAGGCTACCAGTTTGTATTTTTGGGTATCTACTCCACCCAATTCGGCGGCTACCTCGTTCTCTCGCACCGAGATAATGGCACGTCCGTGAGCGGAGAAGATAAGATTACGGATCACCACCACCGTGACAATGAGCCAGAGCCAGAGCCAGGTGAAAGTAGTGTAGCGCATGACGCCTGGCATTCCACGGGGGCCGCCCACGTACTCTATATTGTTAAGGATGTTGACGATAATCATATTGAAGGCTACTGTGAGCACAGCGAGATAGTCCCCACGGACGCGGAAAGCGGGTATGCCAACGAGGCAAGCTACTGTAGCTGCGGTGGTTCCCCCTATGAGCGTTGCCACTAGGAAGCGAAACCAGTCTGGACCAGCCAGCAGGGTCGAAAACTGTGCCTTCGTGGTGAGAATAGCTGCCACGTAACCGCCGATAGCCATAAACCCGGCGTGGCCGATAGAGAACTGGCCATTGAAGCCATTGATCAGATTCAGGCTAACCACCATAATAACACTGATACACGTCCGCATTAACACGTCATTGTAATAGCGGTTGATGATGCCAGCATCGCGTAGCACAGGTACTAACAAAGGGGGCAAGACAACAATCAACGCCCAGGAAACCCAGAAGGCATACCGACTGGTGCGCAATCTGGTCACTCTTTTCATGGTAAGCTGTCTAAGACTTGCAAAATCCATCTCCCATCCTTCCACGCTCACAATGGTTGGTATCCCAATATTTCCTCTCTTCAAGGGCAGCGGTTTTCTGGCTCATCCCACCAGGCCGTGTCCTAGAAGCGCTATCTATACCTTCTCTACAACCCCGATCCCGAAGATGCCCGCTGGCCTGAAAATCAGGACAAGGGCCAGAATGCCAAAAGCCAGTGCATCGCGATACATGGAGGGCAAAAAAGCAGCGGTGACCGTCTCTATTGTGCCTAAAATGAAACTGCCAACCAGTGCTCCGGGTACACTGCCGATCCCACCGACCACCGCAGCGACAAAAGCCTTGATGCCCGGTATCAAACCCATATAGGGGTAAATCATAGGGTAGACCAGCCCCCACATTAACCCCGCTGCCCCAGCCTCGGCCGCGCCAATGGCAAAGGTGTACGTGATAATACGGTTGACATCAATGCCCATGAGCATAGCTGCTTCCCTATCATAAGAAATGGCGCGCATGGCCTTCCCAATCATGGTGCGGCTGACAATGTAACTCAGGATAGCCATGAGAATGATCGAGGTAACCAACACCCAGAAAAGAGCAACAGTGAAATACACCCTCCCGATCTGAAACGTAGTCTTTGGAAGAATGGCTGGGAATGGGCGGTACTCGGGGCCGATAACTGCTCGTGTACCATGTTCTAGCGTCAAGGAAACGCCGATGGCGGTGATCAAGGCTGAAAGCCGTGGGGCAGTGCGCAGAGGGCGATAGGCAATCCGCTCGATAGAGATCGCCAGTAATGCACAGCCAAACATTGCCAGCAACAAACAGAGCACGAATGGTAATCTAAAGCCCAGGAAGGCGAAATAACCAATATATGCCCCCACCATGAAAATATCTGCATGAGCAAAATTGATCATCCGCAGCACGCCGTAGACCATGCTATAACCAACGGCAAGGAGGGCATAACTGCTGCCTAATTGAAGAGCGTTAACTGCTTGTTGCAATATGATGCTTAAACTCCCCATCGTTTCCTTTCTAGTCTTAGGCTCGGATGCAGGGACGGGATAACTCTGCTCCTGTCTGGAGATGCCTTCACCATGAAGTACACGCAGGCGGCAGACTGTAGGTCTACCGCCTGCGTGTAGTGGCTTTTGGCTACGGGTTCACTACCGCCCTGAAGACCCAGTCGCCGTCTTTGGCCTCCACGATAGCCAGGGACTTGATGCCTGTCCCGGTTGGATCCATAGTGAAGGTTGGAGCAGTGACCAGTGTAGTAATGTCCTTCAGGCCGGCTAGTGTCTCGCGCACCTTGTACTTATCCAGAGTTCCTGCCTTCTCAACGGCTATCTTGTAGAGCATCACCGCATCGTAAGACAGGGCAGCTGTGCTGCGCGGTACTTCACCGAACTTGGCGACGTACTTCTTGCGGAATTCCTGCACTATTGGCCGTGGATCGTCGGGAGCGTAATGGGTAGTCATCAAGAAGCCGTTCGCTGCCTCCCCAGCGATCTTGAAGAACTCCGGAGAGTCGTTGCCATCCCCTCCAATCGTGGGGATATCGAGACCAAGCTCCTTCATTTGCACCCGGATCAAGGCATCTTCACCGTAGTAATTGGGTGTGCATAGGCAATCAGGGTTCATGGCTTTGATCTTGGTCAATTGCGCCCGGAAATCCGTGTCGCCGGTGGTGTAGCTCTCAAAGGCAACTAAGGGGACTCCCAACTTCTCGAGAGTTTTCTGTACCACCGTGCCCTGACCCTTGGAGCCCTCATCACCAATATCTAGGAGCATGGCCGGTCTCTTGCATTTCAGTTCTTCCACCATGAATTTGGCCTGAATAGCGCCCTGGAACTCATCGGAGAAGCAAGCGCGAAAGACCCAATCCCCTTCCGCTGCTAGCGGGTTGGTTGACCAGGGGCTGATCATGATGACCTCGGCGCGGTTAGCGATAGGCCCACCCGCCATGGTGGATGAACTGGACATGCCGCCGATGATAACGTCCACTCCATCATTAATCAGCTTCTGCGTCATGCTAGCTGCCAGTTCAGGTTTCTTCTCGTCGTCCTCTACCTGTACAACGAGTTTGTGGCCCAGAAGACCGCCCGCGGCGTTGATCTCTTCAACAGCCATATTGACGCCATTCACTTGGTCCTGGCCATAGGCTGCAATGACGCCCGTTAGCGGGGACAAGACCCCCACTTTAATTACTTTAGGCGGTGGCGTTGGAGTAGCAGCCGGTGCCGGGCGGCAACTAAGGAGTGCGTTGATGCTTAGAAGAACTGCTACTAGAAGGGCTATATGCTTTAACCATTTCCGCTTGTGAGACATTTTTACCTCCTTACGCGCAAATTTTTATTCGAATCTGGCTATTGAACTGCTCTGCTAGTAGTGTTCCTGTACCATCCCTCCTTTCTTTCCTGTGGGCCCAAGAACGGTAAATATTATTATTACATTTTATCAATCAAAATGCATTTTGTCAAATTTTGCTCCTGAGCTTGAGGCATAAGTTGGGACCCTTAGGTGATCCTCGCGCTCCCAAAGCTCCTAGGGTTCGTAGTGCGCACTTCAGTGCGCCTCTCAAGCGCTACAGCGCTTACTACAAACCTTTTTAAACATCATCTGGAGGCAATATCCCAACTCGTGTCTTAACATCAGTTCAACCTGCTTGCGGGGACACATTGCGATACCATGATTGTCGCTCATTACGACCTGGTGTAGTGCAGTTTGGGGGCAAAATAAGGATAATAGTGGGTGGTTGTTCTAAGGGAAGAGACGATCATGAAATGCACCCATGTGGAAATCAAAATGGCGCTGATGGCGGCAGTGGAACGCAGGATGGATGGACTTCAGGGATGACGGCGGACTGTGGTCCGCCTGGAGCGGGATGGAGCCCACTCGTGCTTGGCGTGGACCACAGTCCACGCCAGGTATAAGATAGCCCCGTCTACTTGAGGAGTGAATCTGTTCAGTCCGTTCCCAAAATCTGCTGACAGTGATTGCTTCTTGGCTGCTTTTCATCCGCCTAAGGCTATGCAAGGCATTTCTTGCCCCAAAGTTGAACTACACCCATTACGACCTGCAGACTTGACCGGAGATGTGACTACATGTAAGATGTGAGTGCCCGCTTTGTGGCGTGATGCGGCTAGATGTCGAACCTCAGAGGAGAGAATTAGAATGCGCGAGAACTTGCTGTTAACAGGCAATGTTGGCCGTTTGGCAGCCCATTTCTACTTACCGGAGGGCACGGCACCATTTCCCACGGTCGTATTGTGTC
>JBMFPM010000099.1:0-6939 GCA_049969135.1 Anaerolineae bacterium | reverse complement strand
CATGTCGCCAGTGAGAATCAACTCGATGGCTTTGCCCCTACCAACCAAGCGAGGAAGTCGTGCCGTCCCGCCCCAAGCCGGTAGCAGCCCCAAGTTGACCTCTGGCTGGCCAAAGCGCGCCGTATCTGATGCAATGCGGATATGGCATGCCATAGCCAATTCCATGCCCCCACCGAGGCAAACAGCGTTGATCGCAGCAATCACGGGCTTGGTACTCTGCTCAATACGATTGAAAAGTTGCTGCCCCTTGACAATCAGATCCCTCTTAACTGGTTGCCCAGCGCGAGCCAGATCAATCTGCGCTTTGATCTCGTTGATATCTGCCCCAGCAACAAAGGCGAATTGCCCAGCGCCCGTGATGATAATGGCCTTGACTTCGGGGTTATTGTACACCTCTTCAAAAGCGCTAGCCAGATCATTCACGGTCTGCTCATTGAAAGCATTTGCTGGTGGGTGATCAATCGTAAGAGTAGCGATGCGATCTTCTACCGAAACTTTGACATATTGGCGATCTGCCATTTGACATGCTCCTTTCATTCATAATTTTACATCACAGCGGGAAACAAAGAGGCACACAGCTTGCCGTGCTACTCACCCGCCGATTGACTATGTTGTATATTCAAAGAACCCTTTGCCGACCTTCTTGCCGAGATGCCCGGCCCGCACTTTGGTCTTGAGCAGGCGCGCAGGGCGAAAACGATTGCCGAACTTGGCTTGGAACTTTTCCAGCTCAGCCAGCACTACGTCCAGCCCCAGCACATCTGCAAGCTGCAGAGGGCCCATGCGCTCCTCGCCATACTTCATGCCCGTGCCTGCAATCATAGCCATGTCAATTTTGTCCGGTGGGGCGATGTTCTCTGTTACGCACTGTATTGCTTCATTGATCATGGGCATCATCAGGCGCTGCCAACTGAACTCGGTGCCTGTCGGCACTTTGCCTTCATCCTGCAACTGTTTGATCATGGCTTTCACCGGCTCATCCGTTTGATCTCCATACCCATAGAAGCCGGCACCAGCCTTCTCTCCAAGCCGACCCGCTTTGTACATCATCTCAAACAGCGGCGGGATCTCCACCCCATATTCCTCGCCCAAGTACTTGGCTGTATGGTACACCACATCAATGCCAAGCATGTCCATGAGCGTAAAGGGGCCCATGGGCCAACCAAACTGGACCATGGTCTCGTCAATCTCACGCGCCGTCGCTGCCCCTTCTTGAAGGGCAAAGGTTGCTTCACCAAGGTAGGGCATCAACAAGCGGTTAACCAGGAATCCCGGGCACTCTTGCACCACCACCGGGATCTTGCGCAACGACTCGGCGAACATCACGACATCGTCAATCGTTTCTTGCGAGGTGTCCAACCCGGGGATGATCTCAACCAGTTTCATTACGTGCGCGGGGCTGAAAAAGTGCATGCCGATCATCTTATGCGGCCGCTTGGTCGCCGCACCCATCTCAGAGATAGACAGCGCAGAGGTGTTCGAAGCAAAAATGGTATGTTCCGGACAAACCTCGTCCAACTCTGCAAAGACCTTTTTCTTGATGCTCATCACCTCGGGAACTGCCTCGATAACGATATCCACATCGGAAAACTCGTCATAGGTGAGTGTTGGGGTCACCAGGCTGACTTTTTCCTGCATTTCCCCCGCGCTCATCTTGCCGCTATCCACGCGCCGCTGATAGATGCCCCGCAGTTGTTCCATGCCCTTATCCAGCATCTTTTGATCAACGTCTTTCAGGACTACCGGCAGGCCTGAATAGGTGATCACCTGGGCAATGCCAGCACCCATAAAGCCCGCCCCAACTACTGCTGCTTTAAAAATGTACATGGCTCTCCTCCCTTCAAGTTATTGTTAAAGAGATCAGGCGCACACGAGAGGTGCTCCTGCCCCAGCTCCTTTGTCTACTTCCTCTCCAGCACAATAGCAGCGCCCTGTCCACCGCCCACGCATTCTGTGGCCAAGCCTAACGACAAGCCACGTTTCTGCATTTCATGAAGCAAAGTGACCACGATGCGCGCTCCGGAGCACCCAACGGGGTGGCCAAGGGCAATTGCCCCGCCGTTGACATTCACCTTCTCCCAGTTCCAACCATCTTTCGCCAGTTCTTTCCCCACTGCCAGCACTTGGGCAGCAAAAGCTTCATTCAGTTCAATCAACTCGATGTCGGTCAGTTTCAGCCCAGCCTTCTTCAATGCTTTGGGTACAGCATAAGCAGGCCCGATGCCCATGAGCGCTGGATCTACACCAGCATATGCATAGCCCCGGATGTAAGCCATAGGTTCAAGCCCCAATTCCTTGGCTTTGTCTGCTGTCATCACCAGACAAGCTGCTGCGCCATCGGAAATAGGACAGGCATTGGCCGGCGTCACCGTGCCTCCCTCTTTGAAAACAGTGGGATACAACGCAGCTTTCTGCACCGTGAGCCCAGGATTGATACATTCATCCTGAGTAATCAGTTCAGAGGCCACTTCCTGTCCTGCGACCTTCTTCTTCACCTCGATAGGGACGATTTCATCCTTAAACCTACCTGTCCGCGTCGCCATAAAAGCCCTCTTGTGCGACTGGACAGCATACTCGTCCTGTTCTTGGCGAGTGATATTGTACATTTCAGCCAGATTCTCTGCTGTGCGGCCCATGATCTGGTTGCAGATGGGATCAGTGAGGCCCTCCCACAAAGTGTCAATAAAAGTGGTGTGGCGTAGCTTAAGCCCCCAGCGAGCACCCCGTACCATGTACGGAGCATTCGACATGCTCTCCGTACCGCCGCACATGAAAATCTCACCGTCTCCCGCCTGGATAGCCTGGTATGCGTTGGTAATTGCTACCTGTCCCGATGCGCAGTTACGCTGCACGGTGTAGCCAGGTACCTCTTTCGGGATGCCAGCCATTAGCGCTGCCACCCGCGCCAGGTTTGGTGCATCGCTGAGCTGGCCGCAACAGCCAAAAATGACATCGTCAATCATGGCTGGATCCAGCTTTGTACGATTGAGTACTTCTTTGATTACTCGCGCTGCTAAATCCTGGGCAGTAATATCCTTGAGCCCACCGCCATGTCGCCCAATAGGCGTCCGTACTCCCCCTACAATGACAACCTCTTTCATCTAACCCTCCTTGGCTTATTTTTGATAAATTTGATGCCAGTGTAAAACACAACCGGCAAGGGACTAGGCAATAGGAAACAACCCTATTGCAGACCCTTGCCGGTTATGAAATTGAATAACGCCATGCACCAGAACAGGGAAAAGTTGCTAGAATGCACCTTCCTCCCCTCAAGCATCATTGCCCATCTCTGTGCCTTTCTCATCGTTGTAGCTTGGCACTTTAGAAGCCCATGCTATTCTACAACAAAATCGCAAAAAAGGCAACTTGGTGATAGAATTCACAATCTCCTGTGAACTGCAGAAAAAGTCCTATGTTGAAACCCATCAGCTTTTGTGAATCATTCACCATATGGTACAATATGATAAAATCAGAAACTGGGATCGTGTGAAAAACTGGTTTCTGGCGCGACGGGAGCACGTACTATGCCTATTCGAATACTGCCACCCCAAGTAGCTAGCAAGATTGCTGCTGGAGAAGTGGTAGAGCGACCGGCATCTGTGGTCAAGGAACTCATCGAAAATGCTATTGATGCCGGCGCAACCGATATTCGTATCGAAATAAAGAACGGCGGGCGCCGTCTCATCCGTATCAGCGACAACGGTTGCGGCATCCCAGAAGATGAGGCTGCTTTAGCCTTTGCGCGCCATGCGACCAGCAAGATCTCCAGCGAAGAAGACCTCTCGCACATCCAGACTTTGGGATTTCGTGGCGAGGCCCTAGCCAGCATCGCCGCAGTCTCTCAAGTAACGATGCTCACCTGTGCCAAGAGGGCAGACGCAGGCGTCCTATTGCGCTTAGAGGGCGGCGAGCTGGTACAAAAAGAAAAACGAGCCAGTCCGCCAGGAACAATAGTCACCGTGGAAAATCTCTTCTACAATACCCCTGCCAGGCTCAAATTCCTGCGCTCCGAGGCAACAGAAAGCAGCCATATCATTAAACTCGTCAGCGCGTATGCTATTGCCTATCCCGAATTGCACTTTACCCTCATTGACAATGCCAGACTAGCTTTGCAGACTTCTGGCAATGGAAAACTATACGATGTGCTTGTCAAAGTTTTTGGCTTAGAGACCGCCCAGTTAATGCTGGAAATTCAAGCAGAGGACAGGGCCCAGAACCATGATCCTTCAAAAGAACAGAAGAGCAGCTTGCATGTGTATGGATATGTGGGGAGCCCCAACCTGCATCGCGCTTCTCGAGATCACCAACTCTTCTTCGTCAACCGCCGCTGGATACAGGACCGCTCCCTCAGCTATGCCGTCGAAGAAGCCTATCGCACCATCTTGCCTGCTGGCCGCTACCCGGTGGTTATTTTGGGCATCACTATGCCACCTGCCGATGTAGATGTCAATGTGCATCCAACCAAGCGCGAAGTACGCTTTCGTGACCCACGAGGTGTATTTTCTGCTGTCCAGCGCGCCGTGCGCTATACCGTATTACAGCAGGCGCCCGTCGCCCAAATGACAACCCATCCAGCAGCGGTCTTGCCCCACGGATGGGAACGGCAGCAACCACCGTCTATGAAACTCCCTGGCACTACAGCGGGCCTCACACCCACAGAGATGGCATTGGAGGTACAACGCACTGCAGATATCGAGCCTGTGATGAGCAGCAGCGCTCCCATGCTGGAACGGCTGCCTATGCTCCGCGTGTTGGGGCAGATCCGGCAAACCTACATTATCGCCGAGGGGCCAGATGGGTTGTACCTGATTGATCAACATGCTGCTCATGAACGCGTCCTGTTCGAACAACTACAGGCTGAATATGCCAGCATGACCACATCTGCACAGACCCTGTTGCAACCGCTGCCTATGGAACTGCCTCCCCAGCAACGCAGCTTGCTCGATGCCATGTTGGAATCATTGGCAATATTTGGCTTTGACATCACACCCTTTGGCGGCGATACGTATTTAGTTCGTGCTATCCCTGCTACACTGAACCCTGCAGATGTGCCAGGGGTGATCGCTGAATTGCTCGATGCTGCCAGCGAAGGCCGCGACACAACTTTATCGGCAGAGCACCTGTTGATGATCATTGCCTGCCATGGCGCAGTACGGGCTGGTCAGACCCTCACTTTGGATGAAGCACGCGAATTGGTTCGTCAATTGGAGAAAACTACCGCCCCCTATACTTGCCCGCATGGGCGGCCAACCATGATCCATTTGAGTTCTGCGCAACTGGAACGAAGTTTCAGCCGACGCTAAAGGGTCCGTACAGAGATGATTCCACGAGCGTCTAAGGTAAAAGGAGGAAAGAGACTGTGGAAGAAGTTTTCTGCCGTGATCGGAGCAAAGGGATAGTTGCTGGTGTATGTGCAGGCTTGGCAGAGTATTTTCACGTCAGTCCGGTGCTGGTGCGCCTCATCTTTGTTTTGGTCGCTTTAGCAGGCGGGCCCGCTGTACTGGCTTACATTCTCCTATGGATTGTTCTACCGGAAAGGGCAGCTATCGGTTCTCCGCACCGCGCAACAGTACGCGATAATGTGCGCGAGATTGGTGCAGAAGCACGCGGCCTGAGCCAAGAGTTACAGGCTATGTTTGGTGGCAAACCTCAGACAGTAACTGGAACTAGCAATCGCGTGATCTGGCTAGGGGTTATCCTCATCGTCATAGGCTTGGTGCTCCTGGTGGACAGCCTGCATCTATTAAGTTGGTTCCGCCTGGATCTGTTATGGGCTATTGCCCTGATTCTGGCAGGCATTGTCCTGCTGAACCGGGCACTACGCAGAAGCTAAGAAAGGAATTTGCCAATGGAAAACATAGAGGAAAAACGGAATCGCCCTAGTATTATTGGCCCATTGCTCTTAATTGCAGCGGGTGTCCTGCTCCTGCTCAACCAGATGGGCAAGCTCCCCTGGGGCATCTGGGGAACTATTTGGTGCTTTTGGCCTGTGATCCTGATCTTGATTGGCTTGGAGATTTTGATTGGGCTGAGCCGCTCGACGGTTATATACATCATCGGCTTGCTGATTGCCCTTGCCATCCTGGGAGCGGTAATTGCATATGCAGTATTAGAAGGTGAACAACCCGCCGTTACAAGGCCTGCGGTCAGGACAGAGACAATCTCGGAATTGACACAGGACGCAGACACCGGCTACATCACCTTGAAATTTGCTGCCGGAAGAGTTACTGTTGGAGCACTATCCGATTCACCAAATTTCGTGGAGGGAAAGCTAGAATATGCTCGGTACTCACTGCAGGCTGAAAAGGACTTTCGGATCCAGAATGGCCGTGCCGAGTTTTCCTTGTCTGCCAGAAGCCAGCCTATCCCGTTTTGGATACCTGGCGATACGGCAGGTGAATATTGGACCCTCAATTTTACCCCACGAATTCCGCTCCAAATGGACATCAAGACCGGCGTAAGCAAAGTGGACCTGGACTTGAGCGGACTCAAGGTTACACAGCTTGCTATGGATGCAGGCGTGGGCGAGGTATGGATTGCTTTCCCCGCTGCAGCTGGGTTGACCAGGGCTAGTATCAATGCAGGCGTTGGCGCTATTACAGTCCAAATACCCAAGGACGTAGGCGCAAGAATCCTGGTCGCCAAAGGCTTGGGCTCTGTACGGCTGGAGAGCGCACGCTTCACACATTTCGGCAACGAATATACAAGCCTAAATTACAATACAGCAGAAAATAGGCTGGATTTGGAAATCAAAGGAGGGGTAGGAGCTATTACCATCAAATAGGATAAAGGAGGTGTGAGCAATGGCTACCTATGTCCTTCTATCCAAGGTATCTGCTGAGAGCGTAAAGCGCGTGAAGAACCTAGCCGAAATGGATAAGGCTTTCGAGCGCAAGCTGCGCGAGCGGCTCAAAATCCCGGTCTTTCACGACGACCAGC
>JBMFPM010000098.1:0-6991 GCA_049969135.1 Anaerolineae bacterium | reverse complement strand
GCATTGAGCTCCACCACTCGAACGCCTAAGTGTCTGAGGATATTGGGTAGAACCAATGATGTTGGGGCGTTGGCATAGTCCACAACAACGGAGAAACGAGCATTTTGGATAGCTTGGATGTTCAGTCGAGAGAGAAAATCAGCGGTGTAGGTTTCGATTACATCGGGCTGGTAATCAATCACCCCGATTTCATCGAGATATACGCGGCGAAAATCCTCGCGGAAAAAGACCCGTTCTATATTGCGTTCTGCGTCTTTGCTCAAGTTCAAACCACGACTATCCATGAACTTGATATCCACCACGCGGTTGTCATGTGGGGATAGCCGGACATGGAGGCCACCTGCCGCCCCGATCTTGCGGGTAATGTAACGGGCCACTGGAATCGGTACACTGCGCAAATCCCGCACATGGATGCCCGCAGAGGGCAAGCCCGAAATCAATCCGCGCTTTAACATGCGTGGGCTACGATGCGGATCGCGGTTGATGGTTACTACAGCGCCTTTGGGCAAAGTAGCGCCAAAAGCTGCTCCTAATTTTGCCGCGAACTCGGGCGTCAGATCTATATTTACCTGTCCGGTAACTCCATAACGTCCGAAGAGTACTCGACGTGCTTGGGAACCCCAGATGATGCTGGATTTGACCGTAGCTCCGGCTTCGACCACTTTCTCCGGCCAGATTTTGACATTGGGATGGATGATCGCTCTCTCGCCAACCATGCTCATGTCGCCTACCACGGCGCCTTCGAAAATGACCGCTTTGCTCTTAATACTGCATTGTCGGCATACAATGGCGCCGCGCAATTCTACTCCTTCGCCTACATAGGAATTCCGCCAGACAATACTGCGGTCAACCTGAGCGCGGTTGTCCACAATGCTGTAGTTGCGGACGACGCTTGGCCCACGAATAACCACGCCTCCCTTGATCTTCACGCCATCGCCTAAATAGATGGGACCATAGAGTTGTGCATCGGGTGCGATCTCTATGTTTTCTCCACCCCATACCCCGGCGCCGATTTCCCTGCCAATCGGCTCCAGGTGGACACGCCCCTCCAGCACATCGCTGGAGGCACGGATGTATTCTTGGATATTTCCTATATCGCACCAATAACCCTCAGACACATAACCATACAGCGGTTCTCCCCTGTCCAACAGGATAGGGAACAAGTCTTTGCTGAAATCAAAGGGCTTACCCGCTTCGAAGAGCTCTAGCACCTGTGGCTCCAGGACATAAATGCCGGTATTCACGGTGTCAGAGATAACCTGCCCCCAGCTAGGCTTCTCCTGGAATTCCCGGATGCGTCCATCGCCATTGAGAATGACCACCCCATATTCCAGCGGATTCGGCACGCGGTACAACGTGAGTGTTGCTACAGCTTTTTGGGTTTTGTGGTATTGGATGATGGCGCTGAGGTCAAAATCGGTTACCGCATCGCCACTGATAACAATAAAGGTATCATCCAGATATTTCTGTGCATTCTTCACACTCCCAGCCGTGCCCAAAGGGATTTCTTCGATAGAGTAGTTAATCTCCATACCCAATGCCGAGCCGTCGCCAAAGTAATCTTGCACCATATCAGCCATATATTGCAGGGTTACTACCACTTGGGTAATGCCATGCCTTTTGAGGAGTTCCAAGATATGGAAAAGCACTGGTTTATTCACCAGGGGTACCATAGGTTTGGGACGGTTGATAGTCAATGGCCGCAGCCGTGAACCCTCACCACCAGCCATAACCACTGCCTTCATGGAACTATCCCTCCTCACCTCAACACCTTACTGGCATCCGAAATTTGTAGACAAATCATACCACAAAGTTTGCCATAAGCCAATCTCTCTTATGCATTGCACAAGCTTTATGCTATAATTGACGCCAATACAACTCAGGATGAAATATGGAGAGGCACCACGCGAATGCGACAGAGGTAGAACGCCTACTGAGTCTGGGACGCTCCACGGCAGAAGCTGGCCATTGGGCAGCGGCTCGTCGCTATTTCGTCCGTGTGTTACGGATGGATCCCGATAATGAGGAAGCCTTGCTCTGGCAAGCGGGATTGGCTGATGATCCACGCGAATCCATTGCCTATCTCCAGCAGGTGCTGAAAATTAACCCCAACAACAAGCGGGCGCTGGCCGGCTTAGAGTGGGCAAAGCAGCGTATGCAAAGGGCGCAGCCAACCGCACGGCCACAACCCAAGAGAGCAACTTTGCTTCCTTGGTGGCCCGCCCTTACAGTGGTTTTGCTCCTCCTGTGTGTTGTTGCAGGTGCTTTCAGTGTTACGAACAACGAAACCTTGCGTGGCTTTATCTTTCCTCCAACCAGCACTCCCACGGCAACGGCGACACCTACTTATACGCCTACCCAGACGCCAACTGCTACGCCCACGGCAAGCCCCACTCCGACTGTTACACCTACTGCTACGCCGACCCATACTGCGACTCCTACACCTACGGCAACGGAGACTCCAAGCCCTTTACCAACTTGCACCTCCTCGCCAACCGCTATTCCTCCGGCGCCACAGCCCGCGCGCGGCGAGAAGTGGATAGAAGTTGAGCTCTCTGCGCAGACTCTTATCGCTTATGAGGGTAATGTAGAAGTCTTTCGCGCGTTGGTATCCACAGGCACTGCTCAGACACCAACAGTGACCGGCCGCTTTCGTATCTACCGCAAATTGCTTTCGCAGACCATGGTCGGACCTGGGTATGTGCAACCAAATGTGCCTTATGTAATGTATTTCTATGGGGCATATTCCTTACATGGGACGTATTGGCATAACGACTTTGGCCGCCCACGCAGCCACGGATGCGTGAACCTCCGTGTTCAGGATGCCAAATGGCTTTTTGAGTGGACTGATCCGCCGCTTCCACCAGGAGCTAGCGAGGTGTGGGATACTACCCGCAGTGCTGGCACGCTGGTGGTGATCCATGACTAAATTGACCGCTATTCATTTTTGTGGTATAAGAAATCAAAGCAGTGAAGGAGAGAGTAAGGGGTACACCGAAGCACAGAGAGCTACGTTGGGTGGGAGGTAGCCTTCAGGAGCCCCCGAAAGACGCTCTGGAGCTGTGTAGCCGAAAAGTTGTCCGTAACATTATGCAGTCAGCAAATGAGTGACAACGTAGTAGGCTGCACCGGGTACTCCCGTTAGCGAGTTTGGGCATTGACCCTCAGAGTCACTGGCTTTGCCGGTGAGAATAAAGGTGGCACCACGGTAAACCCCGTCCTTTAGTTCGACGGGGTATTTCTGTATCAGGAGGTAGCGATGCAAAGGATACGTACAGATGAAGCAGCAGCCCATATCGGTGAAAGGATCAGGCTTGCTGGCTGGATGCACAACTGGCGTGAAATGGGGCAGTTTGGCTTTCTGGTTCTGCGCGATGGGGCAGGAACGTTTCAGGCTGTCCTGGACAAGGCAGAGGAGATAGCAAAACTCAAAGGCTTGCAATACGAGACCGTATTGCAGGTTGAGGGCATAGTAGCAGAAGAGCCTCGCGCGCCTGGGGGTGTTGAACTGCACGATTGCCAGATCACAATCATTTCGCCGGTTCTGGAGCCGTTGCCTTTTGAGATCAACAAGAAAGAGTTCAAACCTGGCTTGGATGTCTTCCTGGACAACGCCCCTGTGGGCTTGCGCCATTTGCGTAAGCGCGCCCTGTTCCGTATCTCAGCCGAGATCATGGCTGGTTTCCGCGAATACCTCATGCAACAAGGCTTTGTCGAAATACAAACGCCCAAGATTGTTGGCTCAGCCACCGAGAGCGGGGCAAACGTTTTTATGTTGGATTATTTCGGGCGCCCTGCCTATCTTGCGCAAAGCCCACAGTTCTACAAGCAGATCATGGTAGGAGTCTTTGAACGAGTTTTTGAAGTTGGTCCGGTCTTTCGTGCGGAGAAGCACGATACGGCACGACATACCAACGAATACGTCAGTCTGGACATCGAGATGGGCTTTATCCAAGATCACACGGATGTGATGGCCATGCTGACCGGCGTACTGCGCCATATCTTCAACCGGCTGCCTCAGGTATGCCCACGCGAGTTAGAGCTGTTGAAAATAAAAGTGCCCAGTATTGGCGAAACGATCCCTGCACTGCGCCTGCCAGATGCCCAAGAGCTTATCTTCCGACGTTATGGAGAAGATTGCCGAGGCGAACCAGACCTCGCACCTCAGCATGAGGAATGGCTCTGCGAATATGCCGAACAGGAACTGGGCTCTGAGTTATTATTCGTTACCCACTATCCGACATCCAAGCGCCCGTTTTATGCCATGCCCGATGACCAAGACCCCAGCCTTACCAAGAGCTTTGATTTGCTCTTCCGAGGCTGCGAGGTGGTAACGGGAGGACAACGTATTCACCGCTATGAACAGTTGTTGGAAAACGCGCGAAGATGGGGCATTAACCCTGACGATATTGCAGGCTATCTGCAAGCTTTCAAATTTGGCATGCCCCCTCATGGCGGCTTTGGCATGGGCCTGGAGCGGCTGCTGATGCAGTTAGCAGGGCTCAGGAACCTGCGCGAGGCTACGCTCTTTCCCAGAGACCTCACAAGAGTGGCCCCTTAGAGTTGTTTTTCACCTTGCAGGGCGGCTCCCGTGCTGCCGAACATCGGACATGGGAGCTTGCTCTGCCTCTTTATGAAATAGGCTCTGATTGGTCATTCTGCCTCAAGCTGGCGCATAAATTTGACCAGTTTGAGCAACCCTTGGCGCATTCGTGTCAAGCTCCAGGCACCGATCGCTGTGGGACTGACCTCGAGCGTGAAAATACCTGAGTAGCCGCTGACTACTAGATGCTGAACGAACTCCACAAGCGGTAGAATGCCTTCGCCAGGCATCTGGTGGTGTTTCAGAATGCTGTATAGTGGCGGCCAATCCGGGAAGATATGGCGCTCCACCAGGTCGCTGAAATGCACGTTGACCACGCGCTCGTGAAACAATTCATAGGCTTCCATGAGCGGATAAGATGATGACCCTGCATGAGCGGTATCAAATGTGATCGGCAAATCGTATTGGTCAGCAAAGGCACGTAGCCGATGGGCATCGTGGAGAATGTATCGGATATCAGAACACCGAAAGAAGCCAGGATTTTCCAAGGAGATTTGCACTCCTGGATTAACACGTGCCCGTTCGCTGAGCAGCGTGTCTAAGAATTCCGTCCATTTTGGCCCTTCGGGTGCGGTCACCTTGGGCACATGTAACACAATCAAGGGACAATCCACTTGTTCAGCCAAGGCAACCAAACGCGGCAGAACGGCTGCAGCGCTGTTGTGGCCAGGGTAGGGAACGATGGGAGGATGTACGCTGAACACGGGGAGAGCATATTCCTGGCTTAGCCTGCGTACATAGGCGGCGCCGCGCAGGATGATCTCTGGACTAAGAACTAACTCTACCCCTGCAAAACTAGCTTCACGCGCAAGGGCAAAGGCAGTCCGCAGTGGTAGGTGGTACAGGGTGCCTGTAGAGAAGCTCAATTTCATCATGGCGTTGCCCGCCATGAGAGATCGCTTTCATCCCCTTTGTCATCTAAGTAGAGGCGGTGCTCATAGATATATTTTTCAACCTGGGGAGGTAACTGATAGCGGATCGCCAAGCCAGAGCGCACTCGTCGCTGCAAATCAGTTGAGGATATAGACAACTCCGGCGTATCTATCAACTCGAGTCTGTTTCGCAGACCAGGCAAAGCCTCTTCCAGCGCTGCCAGGTCCACGCTGTAGCCAGCACGTTCGGCGACCACGATGCGGCACAGGCTCAGCAATTCGGCTGGCTTATACCAGGTGGTGATGTTTGCTAAGGAATCCATGCCAATCACAAAATATAGTTCCACGTCTGGTCCAAATTCAGCCCGCAACTGGCGCAATGTTTCTACCGTATAAGACGGGCCAGGCCGCTCTGCCTCGATCAAGGAAAGGACAAAGTGCGGGTTATCAGCAATCGCCAATTCGGTCATGCGCACTCGATGCTGGAAGGAAGAATAAGAACCGCTTGGCTTATGTGGAGGTTGACGTGCCGGCACAAACAGCACCTTCTCCAACTGCAAATAGACCCGTGCGTCCTCCGCAATTACCAAATGTCCATAGTGGATCGGATCGAACGTGCCCCCAAAAACACCGATTCGTCGCATCACTTTATTGCCACTCCAATTCAGAATCACCAATCAATACCGTATCTCCGGGTTGAACGCCTGCTTGTTGCAGCGCCTCAAAAATGCCCATTGCTTTCAAAATGCGCTGAAAGCGCGCCACAGCTTCGTCATTCTCCCAGTCCGTCATCGCCGCGACTCGCTCTATGCGACGCCCTCGCACACGGAAGTGATCGCCCTCCCGTACCACTTCAAAGGCATGCTCATCCTCTGTTGGGCGAAAGATTTTGGCTTCCTCGGTGGGGATTTCTTCTGCTGGCATTTCTTGCAACAGTTTGAGGACACTGCGTAACAACTCGCCAGTCCCTGCACCAGTTGCTGCGGAGATAGCGAATACTGGGAGACGTCGTTTTCGCATCTCTGCTTGCACTGAGGGCCAAATCTCCTGTGCTTGCGGTAGGTCCATCTTGTTCAAAGCAACAACCTGCGGCTTGGTAGCAAGCTTTGGGCTGAACAAGGCCAGTTCGGCATTCACGGTCTCGAAATCGCGCAAGGGATGCGGGGATGCCCCGTCCAAGAGATGGATGAGTACGCGAGTCCGTTCGATGTGGCGCAGGAATTTGGTGCCCAGGCCAGCTCCTTCGTGAGCGCCTTCGATTAGACCGGGGATATCTGCCAGCACCAGGCTGTGGTCATCCACCATCGCCACACCCAGGTTGGGAGTGAGGGTAGTGAAGGGATAGTCAGCGATTTTCGGCCGAGCTGCGCTTACTGCTGCCAGCAGCGTAGATTTGCCAGCGTTGGGCACGCCGATGATACCCACATCAGCGATCAGCTTCAGTTCCAATTTCAATGATCGCGCCTCGCCGGGTTCGCCCTTCTCGGCAAAGCGCGGCGCTTGGTTCGTGGGAGAG
>JBMFPM010000097.1:0-7010 GCA_049969135.1 Anaerolineae bacterium | reverse complement strand
CATAAGGACTTGATCTATAATGGCTTGGGAATCAAGCGCTTGCGCCAAAGCATGGCGCAATGCCAGGTTGTTGAATGGCGCAATGCGCAGGTTAAAAAGCAACGTATACACCGATAGACCCGGGGCTTCTGCTACTTTGATGCCCGGATAATCCTTTGGATGGTCTTGCACCTCACGGGCCTGAGCAGGCGTGATTTCCCAACCTAGTGCATCTAGCTTGCCCTCTTTCAGCGCCTTCAGGGCTTTGCTTTCATCGCGCTGAATCTCTAGGACCAACGTCTCAATACGTGGTTGACAGTTAGGATGAACTCCTGTATTGCGCAACACCAATTGCTTTTCTGGTACATACTCTGCCAAGAGAAAAGGCCCTGACCCTATGGGATTGTCCAGATTGGCGTAGTAAAGCGGGTCATCCACGTTTTCCCAGAGCATGGCTGGGACGATGTGCAGACCCGTGCCGAGAAGGCGCACAGCATCAGGCCATGTAGCGAATAAAGTAAATTCGACCTCTGTGGGGCTGATGGCCTCCACGCGGTGGACCAGAGCAACCATCCGCGCAAATCCTGGGAACTCATTCTGCTGCACGAGACGGAAGGAAAAGACCACATCGCTCGCCGTTACGGCCTCGCCGTTGTGCCATCTAGCTTGCGGGTTGAGCCGGAACATCAGCCTGCTCCCATCAGGTGTCAACTCCCAATCCTGGGCCAAATTGGGATGCAAGCCTCCCTGTGCATCTTTCTCCAGGAGGGTATCGTAAAGCAAGCTCACAACAAACTTTTCGCTCGCGTTTTGGGTGAGGTACGGATTCAGGGTCTGGATATTCTCACGGATAGCCAGATGGACTTCTCCAGCAGTAGGAAAAGGCGTGTTCGTTGCTATAGGCGTGACAGGGCTCGCGGTGGGCGTACCTGTGGGAACAATGCCAATGGTAGAGACAGCAGTCCCTGTGCTACCCAAGGAGCGAGGAGGCACCAATGCCTCACGCCTAGGGGGTGGAGTGCAGGCGGCGAATTGTATGCAACCTGCTGTCAGCATGAGCACTAATGCCCACTGCACTTGACGTTTCATCGGATTGACCATGGCGCAAGGATGTTATCATAGCGATGTACTTTTGTCAAAAGCCGCGCCGATTTTGTCTTTTGCTCTGAATATGTTACTATTTGCCGCTGTACCCGACGGGGGAATTTCATAGCAAGGGGTGAAGACAATTCGATGTCTAAATCAGCTAAGGGCATTGTCTATTTGGAAGAAATAGTGCAAGCGTTGCCGCCAGAAGAGCGAGAACGCTTCCAGCGTATCTTCCAAGTAAATACAACGGTCGGAGAGCTTACACCACCGCCTTCCATGTACGAGTGGATCGAACGGTATTTTGGCTCTGTGGATGCGGTGCGCAAACAGCGTATTGTCAAGGTTACCAACCTGATTACGCTGGAAGGGGCTCTTTTCAACGAATTACGTGCCAGCCGTCCCATGGAAGCCAGGGCCTCCGGGGACTTGGAACAAATCATTATGAGCAATATCGGCGATCCCTTCTGTCGTCCTCTGGAAGGCACGCCTGAGGATATCTTTGGGCGCATCAAGGGCAAGTATTGTATCACCGCTTCCAATGTAGCCAAATACGATGGCTTTCATGGCCTAGTCATTTTTGATGAACATCATCCATTGCGTTTCACTGAGGAAGGTGTCAAGGATTATATTGATACTGCTCTTGCCTGGGCACGGAAAGCGCACTGTGAGGATAAAGAGGCGCGGTACTTTTTCCTCATGTGGAATTGCTTGTGGAAAAGCGGTGCCTCCATCCTGCATGGCCACGCCCAGATGACCTTGAGCCGAGGCATCCACTATGCCAAAATAGAGCATCTGCGTCGTGCTGCACTGCTCTACAGGATAGCGCACGGTGTAAATTACTTCGATGATTTATACGAGGTACACAAGTCGCTGGGGCTCGCTACGCTTTACAACGGGGTGCGTATCTTGGCCTATTTAACTCCGATCAAGGAAAAGGAAATTATCCTTATTTCCGAGCGCCTCAATGACGAATTAAAACGCGCCATCTATCACGTCTTGCGCTGCTTTGTCGAGGTACTAGGCGTGAGCAGCTTCAATCTTGCCCTGTGCATGCGGCCGATAGACAGCGTGCAAGAAGATTGGAATGGGTTTCCTGTTCTCGTGCGTATAGTTGACCGTGGAGATCCAAACAACAGGACGGCTGATTTCGCTGCTATGGAACTGTATGCCAGCAGCGTCATCTCCAGCGACCCATTCTATGTTGCTCAGGCGCTAAACAAGGCCCTCGGCAGCTCTTAGTCATACACTTTATTCGGTTTTTTCAACCTTAATCTTGGTGACTCGCTTCTCGGGTTTGCTTTCTACCTTCTCAATAGCGGCATCGAGCAAGCTGCGTACAGCAAGCAATGCTTCACGGCCAGCGGCACGGCTGTGTTCCCAGAAAGCCTCGGGAAGGCAAGTCCTCTTGGTAAACCAGGAGTACATGCCTTTCGCGCCACTTGACAGCCATTCCCGGAAACGGAATTCCTGCTCTTGCACCATGGTTATTCACCTCCTCTAGTTCCATAGTGCTAAGAATATTTTTCATAAATATTGTAGCACAGAATACGGACGGGACAAAATGTGAGGTGGAATTCTAGATTACCAGTTAGACCAGTTTGGAATGCGTTATTGCAACATGTTTTTGGGCAATGGCCTGGGCAAAACTGAGGCTAGCTCAGCCAAGGCAGCCACACAGGCTTTGGTAAACTCGATCATCAACTGCGTCTGCAGGCGCGAGAGGGTATCGTTTGTCGAGTGGTAATAAGGGTTGAAATCCTGAAAATCTTCAATGCCAAGGATGGCTGGGTACCCATGGTTCCAAAAAGAAGCATGGTCGCTGCGACCGGTCGCACCATTTGTAATCTTCTCAGGATGGAGAAGCAAGCCGTATTTCGTGATCTGGTTGATGAACACATCAGCCAGTGCTATAGAAGCGGGGTTTGTTCCCGCATGTATTTCCACAATGTGGTCATTGGGCGGCACGCTTTCATAAGCGATCATATCCAGGTTGATTACGCCGATAATCACATCACCACGCTGTGCCGCCTGAGCAGCATAGTAGGCGCTGCCCAGCAACCCTTGCTCTTCCCCAGCAAAGTGAATGAAACGCAAAGTGTGGGAAAAGGAATAGCGGCTCAGGACACGAGCTGCCTCCAGTACTGCAGCCGAGCCACTGGCATTGTCATCAGCGCCAGGTGCAATGCGATAGGGATCATTGGACGTAGAGTCATAGTGGGCACAGAGGATATAGATGTGATCGCTAGCAGGCCCCAGCCCGGGCAATTCTGCGACCACATTGGTCATCACGGTACTATTATGAAGGAATGGCTCGTAAGTTACCCGCAGCCCTAATGCTTTGTAGTTCCGATAGAGGTATTGAGCGGCTTCGTTGAGCTTATCAGAGGCATACGAATAGCGGGTTCCTTGTTCGTTGCAGTAGTCCAAGCCATCATCATCTTGGAGTTTACACACATGTTGGATCAACCAAGTCGGTGATACTGCATCCACCATAGCCCGGATACTCCAGCGGTGTGTCAATTTCCCCGCAGGCTGATACACATCGGGCAGCACTCTGTTGATCACAACAGCAGCAGGGAGCTTAACGAGCTGAATCCCTTTCCTGGCTAGGCTCTCCACTTGGGCGGCAGTGGCTTTGACAATGAAGGCATCCTTGTCGTACAGATACAGGGCTTCTACCGGAGGCCACTGGCCCACATCGTCCCCAGGAGCGGGATAAGCCAGGTAATAGCTCATCAAATCGGTATCCGGCTTTGCATCCAGAACTCGAACTTGGAACCCCAACCGGCGCAGTTGCTCGATATGTGCATCAGAGCATAAGGCGGCAAGGACATCCCCTTGGTAGTTGACAATCTGCAATCCCCAGGAAGCTAATTGCTGAAGCTGTTCCCACCCGGCGTAGGACACAGCGACTAGGCGCAATTCTCCCTGCGCATGAACTGCCACGACCAATAATGCTGTAAGCAGCAAAGCAATAGCTAAGGTCGTAATGAAACGCATTTTGCTCCTATGGACAAACAATATACATAATGGAGTAGCCAAAGACTAACGCAACAGGATTGTGCTGTGACAAGTTCTGAATGGTTATGCGCAGACTGAACTTCGCCGATCGGCGAGCAGTGTGCATCAGGCGCTGCTAACCACAGCTCGTTATTTGTGCATCTGTAGCACTTTTTCCAAGTCCAATGTGCTCACCGTTTCTGGCAGAGGCCAGCCCGTAGCTGGGTCAATGCCCATGGTCGCAAAGTAGCTCTTGGCCATTGCCTCTGTGTCCAGCGTCACACCAGCCAACGGGCCTGCATCTAGCGGTGCCTCACCACGCTCACGCGCAGGCAATGTGATATGCTGCGGCGTGATACCTTCGCGCGCATTGAAAGCGTGGCGCAAAGCCTGGATGCGCCACCCAATGCGCAAAACGTCCACTTGGTCCACCTCCCAGCCAGTTGCTGCCTGCAACCAATCCAGGATAGGCGGTTCACCCATCAGTAAGCTGAATTGGCACAACCCCAGGGAATCGAAAGCGCGCAGCACTTGCATCGCCACCGCCATTTCTGCGCCTTTAGCAACATAATCGTAGCGGTTGGCTGGTTGGCGTCCACTCTGTTTGAGGTAACGCATGATCGTAGGGTTGGCTGTCATCCCGCTAAAGGTAGCTGTGTGACGGCCTGGGGCTGGATCCAGCAAATAACCAACGGCTACCCCGGGCTCGTAGAGTCCGCGGTGCATAGCTAATTCTTGTCCCCCAGCGTGCACAGCAGCCTCTTGGGCAACAGGGCTCACACGCGCTACAGCACGCCGCACGCCATCCGCAAGCCATTCTCCCAAACCAGGCTGGCGAGCAGCAATACGCCTGGTCAATTCCACGATTGCCTGGCCGTTTCCCCATCCCAATGGGAGTTCGCCAGCTAGTTCGGGTGGCAACCATCCGCGCTCGTAGCATTCCAGGGCAAAAGCGATGGATACACCCGTGGATATAGTATCCAATCCAGAGAGGTTGCAGATTTCGTTGCAAGCGACCACGGTATCCAGGTCCGCGTTCATCAACAAGGGGCCAAACGCAGCCAGTGTTTCATATTCGGGCCGATGGCCAGTACCTCCATTGGGCAGTCGGATTGTTGCGCCACAGGCGAGTGGGCAACTGTGGCAGGCGTATGGCTTGATCTTATCCCGGATGACTGCCTCGTCGCTGAGGTTCTCAGCCATGCTGACCGGATAGTCTCGGGTGCTTGTGCCTCTCCAGTTGCGTATCGGAGTGTCATCCAATGCCACTAGCAAGGCAGTCGCTGCTGCCGTCCCATACAGGCGATAATTGTCTATGATCATTTGCAGCGGGCCGCTGGTAGGTTTGACCCGTAAGCGGCGCAAGAAAGGGGCAAAGATGTGGAGAAATTTGGACATAAGAGGCAGCCAACGGGCAGGTTGCCGACGGAAGAGCTGGCGGTAACCCTTTACGCTCTGGTCAAAGGCAGCCTTATCTGCCAAGGGCGGGGACGCTTTGCCTCGCGCTGCCACCGCTTTCAAGTTCTTGGAGCCCATCACGGCGCCCAATCCGCAACGCGCCGCTATACGGCCGCCATCGTTGACGATGCCGGAAATGAGAGAGCGCTTTTCCCCAGCGGGGCCAATACAGGCTACCTGCACATCTGAAAAAGTCGCCTGGCGGATGGCTTCCTCTGTCGCAACCGTGTCCAGTCCCCATAGCTCTGTGGCATCGCGCAGTTCAGCGCGTTGTTCATCTATGTAGAGATAGACAGGCTTCGGCGCTATACCATGGATAAATACGCCATCGTAACCAGCTCCGCGCAGGGCTGGGCCAAATCTGCCCCCGCCATTTGCTTCTCCCCAGCCTCCAGTGAGAGGCGATTTGCCCACGGCCATAAAGCGGCCGCTAAAGGGCGCGTGGGTACCAGTAAGCAAACCGGGCAAGAATGCCAGCACGTTGTCTGGACCAAGGGGGTCAGCGCCAGGCGGGACATGTTCATAGAGCATACGCACACCCAGCCCGTATCCCCCCAAGTACTGACGATAGAGCTCATCTGCCAGAGTATGGCTCTCGACCTGGCCTGTGGACAGATTGACCCATAGTACTTTCCCCCAATAGCCGTTTGCCATGTGTACGCTCCTTGGTTAGGCTATGCCCGCTGCTTGAAGCATTTCCACCATATCCGGCGATAAGGTGGCCGGCTCTTTGCCGAATAGCTTGCAGGCGAGCAGGATTTGGATGACTTCCTCGATGGCCATGGTGCGGTTAGCAGCTTGGCGCAAAGTCCACCCTACCGTTAGCAAGCCATGGCATTGCATCAAAACCGCCGGGCTATGCTGCAAGGCTGCTACTACCGCTTCGCACAATTCCGGTGTGCCAGACAAGTAGTACGGAATAACCTGTGTGTTGATAAAGGGGACGGCATCAACGGTGATAGGTGGAATGCTGCCGTTAATCAGGCCTAGCGCAGTGCATAACCGGGCATGGCTATGGATCACTGCTTCGATTTCCGGATAGGCAGCATAAATGGCTAGGTGAACCCTGGTTTCGACCGACGGACGCTGGCGACGGTCATAAGGGCGGCCTTTGCTGTTCACCTTTACCATATCCTCCGGCTTGAGCCCACCTTTGTAGAGCATAGTGGGTGTGATGAGGAAAGCATCTTCTTCATCGGGGATGCGCACAGAGATGTTGCCACCCGTCGGTGTGATCATCCCCATCGCAAACAATTCATCCACAACATTCACAATCTCCTGGCGCAACTCTTGCTCTGTTGCCATTTTGTTCACCCTCTCGTCTAGATTCAGAGTGCTTGTGCTAGTTCCAATAGTTTGACCCACTTGCGGTATAGGGTCCGGTATGTCCGTACTTCCTCTGGATTTGGTGTCACTGCTGGTTCCCACTGTACCATGGCTGCGGCGGCTGAAGGAAGGTCAGGGTATTGCCCGGCGCCTACTGC
>JBMFPM010000096.1:0-7022 GCA_049969135.1 Anaerolineae bacterium | reverse complement strand
AGGAAAAGCTTGACTCTGGCGGGTCATGCTGTATCCTATGGCTTGGCACAGGACAGCGTCAGCCTGAGCGTTGCCAATAATGAGGTGCAATTGACCTGGCAATTGCAGCTTGGTGAGGAAATGCGCTTGAGCCTCGAAGTCAAGAACATCGGAGTTCAGACAGTGCAGATTAGGGAGTTACATGTGCTTGACGTGGATGCGCAACGCGGTGGCTCGCTGCGTTTCGCATCCTCCCCAAAGAACTGGCGCTGCTACCAAAATGGCTGGCAATCGTGGACGCCCACGTTCGCCCGCCGTGTCGCAGATGGTTTGTGGGTGGATCCTAATACGGATGACTATCGTACCAAGCACCAACCCCATGCCCCACTACAAAGCAAAAAAACGATCAGCAGCGAGTGGTTCACAGTCATCGCGCCTACCGGGGAGGAACAGGCTACCAGGACAAGTGCCAGAAGGGAGCAAGTTCGTGCTGTGGCGGACTATTCCGTCCTCCTAGGTTTTATCACGGCCGCTGATCAACTGGCCGAACTGCGCTTGGAATTTTCAGATAGTGATCAATTCCAGAGGTTGGCTGCCATTGCCTACGCCGACGGTGTGCTGCTGGCGCCGGGCGAAAAACTGTTCTCCGAAATGCTTCTCTTCGCCATTGGGGATGACCCCTTCAAGTTGCTTGGCCGGTATGCGACACGTTTGGGGGAAGTGATGCGTGCACGGACAACGGCGGAAATCCCCACAGGCTGGTGTACATGGTACTATTTCTTCGGCGAGGATACGGCCGATGATGTCCTAGCCAACATGAATTGGATTGACAAAAGGCAGTTTCCTTTGGATGTTATCCTTATTGATGATGGCTACGAAACCGCCATTGGCGACTGGTTGGATGTCAACACCACCAAGTACCCCCAAGGCATGAAACACATCGCAGAGCAAATCGCAGCGGCGGGCCACTGTCCGGGAATCTGGACAGCGCCATTTGCCGCCAGTTCCGCTTCCAAGCTCTACGCAGAGCATCCCGATTGGATACTGCGCAATGAGCAGGGAGAACCACTCGTCGCCTGGCAGCACTGGGGAGTAGATATCTACGGGTTGGATTTGTCACTGCCGGATGTGCAGGATTGGCTGCGCGACCTGTTTCACGTCCTGAGCGATGATTGGGGATTTCGCTTTTTCAAAGTTGATTTCCTCTATGCAGCAGCCCTCCCTGGAGTGCGCCGTGACCGCCGCATGACTCGCGCCCAAGCCGTACGGCGCGGGCTGGAGATCATCCGATCCGCCATTGGCGATCACTTCTTACTGGGTTGTGGCGCACCACTAGGGCCTTCCATCGGCATGGTAGATGCTATGCGCATTGGGCCTGACGTCCACGTGGATTGGGAGCCGTTTTGGCAGGATCTGTCGGCACCCGCAACGGCGAATGCCATCCTCAACTCGATTACGCGCAGTTTCATGCATGGCAAACTCTGGTGGAATGACCCCGATTGTCTGGTGCTCAGGCCCCGTGGTGATGATTCCAACCTCGTCCTGAATGAGATGCGCACCTTGACGAGCATTGTGGGGCTGAGCGGTGGTTCCGTACTGAGCAGCGACAACTTGCCCACGCTCCGTTGGGGACGACCGAAATACCTGCAGCGTATCCTGCCCCCTTATGGACGCAGTGCAATCCCGTTGGACCTCTTTCACAACGAACGCCCGGAATTACTGGTGCTGCCAGTCGAGGCATCTTGGAGTGCTTGGACTGTTGTGGCATTGCTCAACTGGGATGACCATTCTCGCGTTACCCATCTCGACCTAGCGCAGTTCGGACTGCCTCCCGGGGCATACCATGTGTACAATTATTGGCGGCAGCGTTATCTTGGTGTAGTGCAAGACCGAATCGTTATTGACCCGCATCAGCCGCACGAGACGGTGCTGTTGCTGTTCAAGCCAGTATCCGATCAGCCACAACTGTTGACCTCGACCTTTCACATCTTGCAGGGTGCCGTAGAAGTCAAAAGGACGTACTTATCGCCGCAGCGATTGGTGGTCGAGTTGGAAAAGCGGGGGAAGCAATTTGGCCGCTTGGTTTTCGCCGTCCCTGGCGAACGCGCAGTGTCCACAGTGCTGGTCAACGGCCGTCCGCAGCGCCCACGCCAGCTTGCTGCCGGCATCTGGCAAGCCGGCTTCCTGCTGCACGATCGGGCTACGGTAGAGCTCACGCTGGGTTAAGACGGGGCAGCAGAGAATAGCGCTTCAATATCCGCTCTGTAAACGCCCCACAATGTGGGTGGCAATTGGGCGCCGATGGCTGTCATCACCTGCGTGCTGGCACGGCGATCCTGTTCCTCCTTGCCCAGTTCGGGCCAGGGATTGAGCGCGAAGAGCGGACCAAAGCGCGCCGTTAACACTCCGTCTATCTCTGCCACGCCGACGGGCAATAGTTTCCACCCATAGCTGGCCATGCGTAGCAAGAGCCGTCCATTGCCTGGCGGGGGTTCGATCAAGCTGCCGTCATGGCTGTCGCGTCCCTCCGGAGCCAAGCCGATCAAGTGCTTACGTTCCTCGGTGGCATTGCTCAGAACGGATAATACCTGTCGAACACCACATACCCCCTCTTGTAGGTACTGTGGCTGCGGAGGCATGGGAGGCATGGGGATGAAACCATAGGTTTGGGCAAGCCGTGTGAAGAACACGTGCGTGATGGGCGTTACCAAGTGGTGGCGCAGTGCATCGGGATACGTCCAGCGATTGGTCATCAACCACACAATTTCCTCAGAGAAATTCCGCGCTTGAGCGATGGCTGCCGTGATAAGCGCAATGCCCCACCACACGCCGTAGCCGGGCTTATAGTAGTGATTGGTGACGACGATGAAGGCATCCTCGCGAGGGATCAGGTGAGCGTTTTCCACGCGCGGTTTTGGTTGGATGCCAGCGATCAATCGCTGGGCATCGCCGCAAAAGCTGCGTTTTTTGCCCAGAAGGACAGAGGTTGCGATGGACAACACCAGCCGCGTGGGATAAGAGTAGCGCGGGCCAGCCTGGACGGCTGTGGTACGGGATGACCAGCTCGGCAATGGGATCGCTCGCCAGCTCACTTCTAGCCCTTCTACGCGCTTTTTTGGGACAATCCTACCCCATCAATCGTGGCGCCGCAATAAGGGCACTGGGATGTCGGGAGGATGACGTTTTCCAAGATATTGAAGCCAAAGCGGCGAATCAAGGGCTTGTGGCAATTATAGCAGTAGGTGTTCTCACCTTCACTGCCGGGCACATTTCCCTCATAGACATAGCGCAGCCCAGCTTCCAAGCCAATCTCACGCGCACGGTGCAACGTGGATAGCGGCGTGGGGATGGCATTGCGCATCTCATAGTCAGGGCGAAAGCGGCTGACATGCCACGGCGTATCCACTCCCACTTCTTCCGCAATGAATTGCGCTAACTGCCGCAGTTCTTCTTCTGAATCGTTCTGTCCGGGCACGACGAGAGTAGTGATCTCCACCCAGATACCCCTCTTCTTCATCGCCTTGATGGCATCGAGCACTGGCTGCAGGCGCGCGCCACAGATTTTGCGGTAAAAGTCATCACGAAATGATTTCAAATCCACATTGGCGGCATGGAGGTGCGTCCCGAAGGCATCCAACATCTCCTCGGTCATGTAGCCATTGGTCACGTAGATGCTCTTGATGCCCCACTGTTCAGCTCGTATGGCCGTATCATAGGCATATTCGAAAAAGATAGTGGGTTCAGTGTAAGTGTAGGCAATGCTTTTACAGCCATAATGGCGCGCCGCAGCAGCAAGGTGATCAGGGGAGGCTTCATGTCCATCAATCCGCCCCCCATCGCGCACTACCTGTGAAATCTGCCAGTTCTGGCAGAAGGAGCAACGGAAATTGCAGCCCACTGTAGCGAAAGAGAACGCGGACGATCCGGGATAAAAGTGGAATAGCGGCTTTTTCTCCACTGGGTCAATCGCTTGGGAAATGGCCAAGCCATACACCAGCGTGTAGAGCACGCCATCCCTGTTCTCACGCACCAGACAAACTCCCCGTTTTCCATCCGCAATGGTACAGCGGTGCGCACACAAATGGCAACGGACCTTCTTATCCTCCAGTTTCTCGTAAAGCCGTGCTTCTTGCATTATGACACCTCCTTCAAGCCCTGCGGATACCTCCGCGCCAGGTCCTGGTAAATGCTCTTGAAATTGGACCACTCAGCTTTGTATTCCGCGCTGACTTGTTTGTCCAGCAGCCTAGCAGGCACGCCGACGGCGATACAGCCATCCGGAACTTCCTGACCCTGCCGCACGACTGCTCCTTCGCCGACCACTGCCCACTCTCCGACCTTAGCCCAGTCGCTGACCACCGAACCCATGCCAATCACCGCATAGTCTCCGATGGTGGCATTGTGGATGACACAGCCGTGGCCAATGGTTACGTTCCTGCCGATGCGCGTGATCTCATCAGGGCGGGCGTGGATGACGCAATTGTCCTCAATGCTCGTACCATCGCCAATGATAATCGTGCCATAGTCGCCGCGCAAGCGGGCGCCTGGCCCGATCCAGCAACTGTCCCCGATGGTTACCGCACCGATGACGTCCGCAGATGGATGGACGTATGTGCCCTGTCCCAGTTTTGGCTTGCGTCCTTCGAATTCATAGATAGCCATTTTTGTCACTCCTCTTGGAGGATCAAATCTGCTTGCCCCATTTTACCGCACAGCAATAGAGGAAGCAAAAGAGGCGCGGAATTCTTGGACCTGAGAGGCAAAGGAGCTAGAACAGCGTATCAGGGAAGTGAGGGGCATAGCTGGGAGGAAAAAAGAGCGAAGAAGGTCGCAACTATATTTTCAACCGAAACGGCTTACAATACATTTAGAACGTGACGGCTTAACCGCAGCAAATGTCGCGGAATGACATTTATATTGTAAAATGAATAATATTTTTGTCAAATGTGCGAATTGAGGGTGTTGAAAAAGTCCTTCCAGTGTCATGCTGAACGAAGTGAAGCATCTCGCAATACTTAGGAAGGTACGGCTCAAGTTACGCGAGACCCTTCGCTCCGCTCAGGGTGACAAGATTTTCAACACTCTCCGAATTGAGGCAATTGCAATTCTGTCGTGCTATGCATTTGGCGCAAAATGTGGTATAGTAAAATTATCGTGTTACGGAGGCTGTTTTGCGTATGATGGATGATTGGGAACTTGGACCCTTTCCAACCAAGCTTTTGCTAGATGATAGTATGGAACCTGAGGCTTTGCCTTTGCTGCCTGTACGGGACACAGTGTTGTTTCCATACGTGGCGGCGCCCCTTTTTGTCAGCCGCGACCGCTCCATGAAAGCAGTGGAAGCGGCAGTGTCCGGCGATCAGCGTATCGCTGTTTTCACCCAAAGGGATCCCGAAGTTCAGGATCCCGGCGTTGACGACCTGTACGAGTTCGGAACGGAGGCAGTAATTGGCCGTGTCTGGCGCATGCCAGACCAAACGACGAGTGTCTTTGTCCATGGGCGAAGACGCTTGCGCCTCTTGAAGCTGGTCAAGACAGAGCCTTATCTGGTCGCGCAAGTACAACCGGTGGTCAAGACCGTGGAACCTTCCATTGCCACCGAGGCACGCATGCGCGCCGTGTTGACCCTGTTCGAGAAGGTAGTGCGGTTAAGCCGCAACATCCCGGACGATGCCTTTGTCATGGCGATGAACGTCAATGACCCAAACTGGCTGGCTGACTTGGTGGCTTCTAACCTTAATCTCGATGTAGCCAGCCGGCAAGAGCTCTTGGAGATCGTTGACCCATTGGCAAGGCTGGAGAAGATCAGCGTGCTGCTGGCGAAAGAACTGGATGTACTGGAACTGGAGAGCCGCATCCATTCGCAAGTGCAACAAGAAGTAGACAAGAGCCAACGCGAATACTTCCTGCGCGAGCAAATGCGCATTATCCAGAGCGAGTTAGGTGAGACGGATCCCCTGGCGCGCGAGATCAACGAATTGCAAGAGAGGATCGCAGCAGCACAAATGCCAGACGAAGTTCGCGAGAGGGCGGAGAAGGAGTTGAGCCGTCTGGCAAGTATGCCCCCTGTCGCTCCAGAAGTGAGCATTATCCGCACCTATATTGACTGGCTGCTCGACTTGCCTTGGAGCCAGTGCACTGAAGACAATTTGGATATTGAGCATGTCAGCAGGGTGCTGGACAAGAATCACTATGGGTTGAACAAGGCGAAAGAGCGCATCCTGGAGTATATCGCTGTGCGCAAACTTGCCCCGGAGAAGATGGGCACAACAATCCTTTGCTTCGTAGGCCCGCCGGGAACGGGCAAGACCTCACTGGGCAAATCCATTGCCGAAGCGCTGGGGCGCAATTTCGTGCGCGTCAGCCTGGGAGGAATCCGCGATGAGGCGGAGATCCGGGGTCACCGCCGCACCTATATCGGCGCATTGCCAGGCCGTATTATCCAGACCATGCGCCGCGCTGGCACCATTAATCCTGTCTTCATGCTGGATGAAATAGACAAGCTGGGCATTGACTTCCGTGGCGATCCCTCAGCGGCACTGTTGGAGGTGCTGGATCCGGAACAGAATTATGCCTTTTCCGACCACTACCTGGAAGTGCCCTATAACCTTTCCAAAGTGATGTTCATCACTACAGCGAACATCCTCGATCCCATCCCGCCCGCTTTGCGCGACCGCCTGGAGGTAATTGAATTTCCAGGATATATCGAAGAGGAGAAGATCGAAATTGCCAGGCAATTCCTCGTGCCGCGCCAGTTGGAGCAGCACGGATTAACCGGCTTGCACTTCCCACGCGAGACACTGCGGCGCATCATTCGGGAATACACTTTCGAGGCTGGCGTGCGCAATCTCGAACGCGGAATTGCGACCATCTGCCGCAAAGTAGCACGGCGGGTGGCTGAAGGCAAACAAGCTCCACGCTATATCCTGCCCCAGAGCTTGTGTAAGTACTTGGGCCCGCCAGAGTTCCTCTATGGCGAGGCTGAGAAAGCAGATGAAGTGGGTGTGGCTACTGGCCTTTCCTGGACCGAAGCCGGGGGAGAT
>JBMFPM010000095.1:0-7089 GCA_049969135.1 Anaerolineae bacterium | reverse complement strand
GCATGGCGGCCAGAGTGTGAACACCACCGATTCTGCTGTACGCATTACCCATTTGCCCACTGGTATCGTTGTCTCCTGCCAGGATGAGCGATCCCAATTGCAGAACAAGATGCGTGCCCTTTCCATCCTGCGCGCACGTTTGTATGATATAGAGCGGCGAGCGCAGGAGGAAAAAGTGGATGCTGAGCGCCGTTCCCAGGTAGGTACAGGTGAGCGCAGCGAAAAAGTCCGCACCTATAACTTCCCACAGAATCGGGTTACTGACCACCGCATTAACTTTTCCAGCTACCGCCTCGAAGAGGTGCTGGCTGGCGAATTGGATGAGTTTATTGAGCAACTCATCGCGGCAGAACAGGCGGAGAAACTCCGTGTTGCAGGCATCGTATAATGACCATTCCTTGCCGGGCATGATGCCGGAGCATGCCAGTTCAGTCCAGCAGGCACTCCTGTGGGCTACATCTGTACTAGCTGCTGCAGGTGTCCCCTCTCCTCGGCTTGATGCTGAGGTTTTGTTGGCGCATGTACTGGGTTGGAGACGGGCTGGCCTTTACGCCAGGCCAGAGTTCGAGTTGACGCCTGCGCAACAACAGGCCTTCCAAGGTTTGGTGGAACGTCGGTATTGCCGGGAGCCAGTGCCGTACATCACTGGACATCGGGAGTTCTACGGTCTGGATTTCATCGTGGATCGTAGGGTTCTCATTCCGCGCCCTGAGACTGAATTGCTGGTGGAGCGGGCTTTGGAGACAGCCGAACATATGGGGGGTGGGAAAGAACAACTCATCCTAGCTGACATAGGCACCGGCAGTGGTGTGATTGCCATCAGCTTAGCAATGCATTTGCCCCATGCCATTATCTACGCGACAGATGCCTTTGCCGAAGCATTGGAAGTAGCCGCGTGCAACGTCTCGCGCTATCATTTGTCACAGCGGGTGCATTTGCTGCAAGGAGATTTGCTCCAGCCTTTGCCAGGGCGGGTGCACCTTATTGTTGCCAATTTGCCGTACGTTTCTACGGACTATTTGGCTAACGCCGCGCCAGATGTCCTTGCCTATGAACCGCTTGTTGCCTTAGATGGTGGGCCAGATGGTTTGGCGCAGATCCGGCGTCTGTTGACCCAAGCAGGGCAGTGGCTCTTGCCAGGCGGAGCGATTCTGCTCGAAATAGGCGCTGGCCAAGGACGGGAAGTGACGGTGTTTGCAACGCAATGCTATCCTGCAGCCAAAGTGGAGCTCTTCCAAGATTATGCCGGGCTGGATCGCATCGTGCGCATGCAGATGTGAGGACTAGACATGCCTATATTGCCTGCGAATGAGCTGAATACTATCGAACAAGCTGTGGCATTGCTACGTGCGGGACAAGTGATCGTTTTTCCCACTGACACAGTGTATGGCTTGGGAGCACATGGGTTCATCGCTTCGGCTGTCGAGAAGTTGTTCGCTCTGAAAGGACGAGAGCCCCGAAAAGCTATCCCCTTGCTGCTTGCTAGCATCGAGGATGTCACAAAAGTGGCCATTGACATCCCTCCCATTGCCTGGCGCTTGGCGGAGCGTTTCTGGCCAGGCCCGGTGACACTTGTGCTGCCGAAAGCAGCTACAGTGCTGGACGTGCTCACGGCTGGTGGCAACTCTATTGCCGTGCGCATTCCGGGGCATGAGATTGCGTTGCAACTCATCGCAGCCTTAGGCACACCCTTAGCTGCAACTAGTGCTAACCTATCTGGACAACCCGAAGCAGTAACTGCTGAAGAAGCACAAGCCATCTTTGGTGATCGAGTGCCTCTCATCCTCGATGCGGGCCGTTGCCCAGGTGGAGTGCCCTCTACCGTTGTGGATGTAACCGTGTCCCCACCGCTTATCCGCCGTCGAGGGGCATTGGTGGATGAGGTGGAGTCATTTCTTGCCCGGTTTCTGTAAGGCCGGCGTACTTATTCTTCCTCTTTGCTACTTTTTTCTGCCTGGGTATCCTTTTCCGCTGTCTCAGGCCCTTCTTCCCCTTTGCGGATCTCTCGTCGGAACTCACGGATGCTCTTGCCCAATGCACCACCGATCTCGCTCACTCGTCCTACACCGAAAATGAGGATAACGATCACAAGGATGATGAGCAATTCAATTGGGCCGATATTGCGCAACATTTTTCCTCCCAATGGACACAACTTTTCACGAGCGATAGCTGCGCTGTCTGCCCGGAGGCATACAAACGGTACGCACAGCCTGCTCTTGAACCTGGCGTAGTATAGCATATCCATCTCAAAAGCCCAAAAGCGCTTGCATTTCTTGCCTATCCGTGATAAACTATCCCTAGCATAGTAAGGAGGGAAAATGGCCGCGCAGGCACTATACCGTAGATGGCGCTCACAGACTTTTGCCGAGATTATAGGGCAGGAGCACGTCACGCAGACTTTGCTCAATGCCCTGCGTGCTGGCCGCATCGCACATGCGTACCTGTTCGCCGGACCCAGGGGTACGGGCAAGACGAGCACGGCGCGGGTGCTGGCCAAAGCGGTCAACTGTTTAGATCCGCAGAATGGCGAACCTTGCAATCGCTGTGCGATTTGCCGAAGCTTGAACGAAGGGCGCTCGTTGGATTTGATCGAAATTGATGCTGCCTCCAACCGGGGCATTGATGAAATCCGCGCCCTGCGGGAAAAGATCGCCTTCGCACCTAGCGAATGCCGCTATAAGGTTTATGTAATTGACGAAGTGCACATGCTGACCAACGAGGCGTTCAATGCCCTGCTCAAAACGTTGGAAGAACCACCCCCGCATGCCATCTTCGTTCTAGCAACCACAGAGCCGCACAAGATCCCGCTTACTGTGCTTTCGCGTTGCCAGAGGTTTGATTTCCGGCGCGTTTCCCTATCCCATCTCAAACAGAAGCTGGAGCGTATCTGTGCCCAAGAAGGCATCCGCATTCAGCCGGCTGCCTTGGATGCCATTGCCCGTTATGCTTCGGGCAGCTTTCGCGACGCGGAGAGCCTGCTGGATCAATTGGCTTCTTACGGTGCGGAGGAAATCGGCCTGGAGGATGTACGTCGCGTGCTGGGCACAGCCCCGGGAGAGGTCATCTCCGGGATGATCCAAGCGCTTGTGACACGGGATGTCAACACCGGCTTGAGGCTCATCAATGAGGCTTTGGACAGTGGCGTAGAACCACGTCAGCTCACTCGCGAAGTGCTGGAATACCTGCGTGGGCTGCTCTTGGTGAAGAATGGCAGCGCCTCTTTGCTCACTGTAACAGATGAAATGCGACAGGAGATGACTGCCTTGGCTGAGAGGATCCCTCTGGGGCGCTTGGTGCACATAACCAAGCTTTTCAACGAAGCAGCTAACTATGTAAAGACTAGCCTCCATGGCCAGTTGCCCTTGGAGTTGGCTTTTGTGGAAGCCGCCTTGGGGAATGAAGCGGCTGTGCCATCGGGCGGGAAAGAACAGCCGGCGCCCCTTGCTCAGCCCGCACGTTCTGGGGCAGCAGAGACCGCCGTTGCGGAGGAGGAAGTCCGCCCGCCAGTAGAGAGCACAGGGCCAGTTACGGTACCACCTCCACCGGTTGCCACGACAGAGCCAGTTAAAAAAGCCCCAGAACCAGCGATGGCTCCTCCCAGCGAAGGCACTGCTGCCACGGGAATCACGCTCGCGTGGCTGCAGGAAAACTGGGGCAGATTGCTGCAGGCAACCCGACCGCGCAACCGCGTTGTCGAGGCCCTATTAAAATCCTGTGAGCCCGTTGTGGTGGAAGAGGATCTGGTAACCCTGGGCTTTTACCACAGTTTCCACAAGGAAAGGATGGCTGAAGACAAACATCGTACCGTTGTGGAAGAAGCGTTGGCTGAACTGACGGGGCGTTCCTATCGCGTGAAATGCATCCTTTATGAGGGCGACCGCAAGGAGAGAGAGCAAAAAAACGAAACGGACCGCCGTGAAAAGCTGTTAGAGAACCCGGTGGTCAGCGAAGCGATCAAGCGCTATGGCGCCAAAGTTGTAGATATCCAGTAGAAGTGTAGAGGAGGTCAGGCATGGGCAGCAAGGGCAAAGGAAGCCGAATGCGCTTTTCACCGGATGCCAGCGCCATGATGAAACAAGCACAGCAGTTGCAAGCACAGATGATGCAGGCTCAGGAGGAACTTGCCCAAGAGACAGTTACTGTGTCCGTAGGAGGCGCGGTAACCGTGGTCATGGACGGTCAGCAGCAGGTCCGTGAGGTGACCATTGATCCCGCTGCGGTAGACCCTAATGAGGTTGATCTGCTACAGGATATGATCCTAACGGCCATGAACGAAGCCCTTAAAAAATCACGCGAATTGGCGGAGCAGAAAATGGCGTCGTTCACCGGCCTATTACGTATGGCAGGGTTGATGTGATGTCGGCGACACCCAAGCCGGTCATGCGGCTCATTGAGGAGTTTTCACGTCTGCCGGGCATTGGGCCCAAGACGGCTTCGCGTTTGACCTATTTCTTGCTACGTGCTCCTGCGGAACAAGTGCAGTCCTTGGCAGAAGCGATTCGGCAGGTAAAGGAGCGCACTGTTTTGTGCGGCGTGTGCTTCAATATCGCTGAGAGCAGCCCTTGTGCCATTTGCAGCAATCCCGATCGTGATCAGACATTGATTTGCGTGGTTGAAGAGCCCCTGGACGTGCTGGCGATTGAACGGACGCGGCAATACCAGGGCTTGTACCACGTGCTCCATGGAGCGATTTCCCCTGTTGAAGGCATCGGGCCGGAAGAGCTCAAAATCCGTGAATTGATACAGCGCGTCCGGAACGGGGTGGTGCGCGAAGTGCTGCTGGCGACGAACCCCAATCTAGAGGGCGAAGCCACAGCCATGTACATTGCGCGGCAGATTCTGCCTCTGGGCATCCGTGTGACGAGGCTTGCCCGCGGCTTGCCCATCGGCGGTGACCTAGAATATGCCGATGAGGTTACCCTCGCTCAGGCTCTTGAAGGGCGACGTGAGATCTAGACCGCTTAGAAGCAGGTTTTCACAAAAATCTGGCTTCTTTATTTCCCCACCAGTTCTTTCAAGCGCAGGGCATTTTCCACTGCATAGCCGAAAGCATCGTTGTTAAAGTATACGTACACATCGTTCCCGTCGGCGAGGAAACCGAGGATTTGCTCAGCCCACCATTGCAATTCCTCTTCACGGTAACAACTGCCGTACTTGGCCTCGGCTCCATGTAAGCGGATATAGACGAAGGGTGCGGTAGCACGCAGGAGGCACGGGAAATCCGGCAAGCTAATGATACAGAAAGCCACTCCGTGCTCTTCCAGCAAGGAGAATACCCCATCTTCGAGCCAAGAGGCATGGCGGAACTCGAACACATGGCGCAAGTCAGCGGGGAGCAGGTGGAGAAAGTTATGCAGGCGCTCTAAATTACATGCCCAGCGAGGCGGTAGTTGATAGAGGATGGGCCCTAGATGTTCCCCCAGCAAGCGGCTGCGCTCCAGAAACCGCGCCAAAGCTTCTTCCACACCGGCGAGCTTTTTCATGTGCGTGATGTAGCGGCTGGCTTTCACAGCGTAGAGAAAACCCTCTGGTGCTTCTTCTTTCCAGGAGCGGAAAGCTTGCTCTGAAGGGAAATGGTAGAACGTATTGTTCACTTCGACAGTGTCAAAGCGGGTGGCATAGTATTTGAGCCACTGGCTGGTAGGCAGTTCCCAGGGATAGAATATCCCCCGCCAGTGGGGATAGACCCACCCTGAGGTTCCAATGTAACAGGCTGGCCTGGTGGCTTCTGTAGCCATGCATTCCTCTCCCAATGATCCGCTCGCTGCCCATTGTATCATGGATGGCTGAGATATGGCAATTTCGAGCCTTCCGTTGTTGCGTTCTCTCAACAGGCGCAACTGGAGGGCCTCCTTTTCCGTCTCTATAAATAAGTTGAGCAAATGTATCTGTTGGGTAACAATAGAGTTTTTAATTATCAACAATTTGTGCTATAATAAATCGTAAGGAGTGGTTCATTTTGGCAGCATTGGGATGAGGGAGAGGTGGCGGCGCTCGAAGAAGAGAGGGGCAGAACGCGGAGACTGCGTTGGGCTGTCCTAGGACTTGTCTGGCTGGTGATCATTGGTAGGGAAATGGCTGATTATCTCCTGAAACGGGCGACCGTCCAGGAGACCATTCTCAGCGCGCTGGCAATGATGGCAGTTGCTGCTGTGTTGGTACTGTCCGGGTTCCACGTGTTTGCCAGAGTTCCTACGGAGCAACGGCGCCTGCGGCAGTCGCTGGTTTTGTTGGACATTGCCACGGCGGTGAGCTCGACGCTCGATCTGACCGAAATGCTGAAGCTGATTGCGCAACGCACCGCTGAAGCATGTCAAGTGCATCGCTGCAGTATCCTGCTCTTTGATGAGCAGCGCCAGCATATTCAACCGCTCATGTCGCAATACGCCTCCGGGGCAACGGACAAGGAACTCTGGGAGCGCTTCCGCTACCGCACCTATGCACAGAGGGTAGAAGAAGTGCCTATCTTGAAGCGCGTCATCGAAGATCGCCAGCCGCTGGTGCTTCAGGGGAGTGCGCTTTCAGCCTTGCCGGAGGCGTGGACCAAACCATTTGGCATCCACAGCTTGTTGATTGTGCCGCTGGTGGCACGGGATTACGTGATAGGCATTATGGCGCTTGACCACGTTGATCCAGAAGGGCGCTTTACGCAAGATCAAATCAATCTGGCAATGACGATTGGCAGCCAGGTAGCAGTTGCTCTGGAAAATGCGCGCTTGTACCAGCAGGTCATCGAGGAGCAAAGCAGGCTGAAGGAAGTGGACCAATTCAAGTCCAATATCGTAGCGAATGTATCGCATGAACTGCGCGCGCCGTTGAGCTCGATCAAAGCTTATACCGAGCTTTTGTTGCAGGGCGCGGATGGAGACAACCCGGACTTGCGCCGGGAATGGCTAACCGTGATCGATCGCGAGACAGATCACCTGACAGCTTTGATCAGCGATTTTCTGAACCTATCGCGTCTGGAATCCGGGCATTTTGAATTGAACAAGATCCCGCTCCATCTCGGGGAAGTAATCGCAGAGGTTGCAGATTCCCTGCGTGTCCAAGCGGAGCAGCGCAACATCGCGATTGACCTGGATGTGGAGC
>JBMFPM010000094.1:0-7120 GCA_049969135.1 Anaerolineae bacterium | reverse complement strand
CACATTCCCGTTATTCATTCCAAGGGATATTCCTGCCGCGATCCCTTGAGTACCTAAAGTAGCGATAAAAGAAGGGATGTCCATCTTGGTCACAAAGAAGCCATTCAGCAAACCACATAAGCTCCCCACAATAAGGCTAAGCAGCAATGCCAGCGGGATGGGCAGCTTGGCATAAGCTAGAGCCCAGGCCATCACCATACCGGCTAAAGTCATCACACCGCCGACCGAAAGCTCAATACCCCCAGTGATCTTGACTACAATGACACCCATGCACAGGATCATTAAGATGGAACCTTGGGCAAGGAGATTGACGGCATTCTTCAGGGTAAAGAAAGCTGGGGCAAAACGAGCAAAGAATAGGATCATGCCCAACAATACCCACACCACCGTGGGGACTTGACGAAAAAGCGTTTTCAATGAAATTGAGCTTACTTGCATGCTTTGGCTCCCATAGCACAGCGGATAATCTCTTCAGCATCTGCACCGCGCGGGAACTCGCCCGCAATGGTGCCTTCGTGCATGACATAAATGCGATCGCTCATTCCCAAGATCTCTGGCAACTCCGAGGAGATCATCAGAATCGCGTTCCCTTCATTCGCAAGCTGATCCATAAAAGCATGGATTTCTGCCTTGGCTCCGACATCAATGCCGCGCGTCGGCTCGTCAAAGATCAAGATCCTAGGCCCGGTACAGAGCCATTTAGCTACCACTACTTTCTGTTGGTTGCCTCCACTTAGATATTGCACCTCGCGGTCCAAATCAGGTGGGGAAACACGCAATTGCATCACATATCTATCGGCTGTTGTTCGTTCCTTCTTCGGGCTCAAAATACCCTGTGGGAACAACTGTTTCAGGCTGGCCATCACGACATTGGTTTGTAATGGGAGGATGGGGAAAATTCCGTCACGTTTGCGATCCTCAGGCAACAACCCAATGCCCATATCCACGGCTCGAGGAGGATCAATATGATCCACTTTCTTTCCCATGACCTCAATAGTGCCGGCCGTGCGAGCATCCAAGCCAAAGATAGCACGTGCTGTTTCCGTGCGCCCAGAACCGACCAAACCAGCCAGGCCGACGATCTCCCCAAAACGCACTTCGAAAGAGACGTCACGCAACTTGTCGCGGGTGCAAAGGCCTTGAACCCGCAGGGCAACCTCACCCGGCTGGCAATAGCGGCGTGGGAAGAGATCCTTGATCTCCCGACCCACCATCATTTTGATCACTTCATCTGCATTTGTCTCCGCAACTTGCCGCGTGCCAATGCGCTGACCATCGCGCAAGACAGTAACCCGATCGCCAATGACGAATAACTCTTCCAAGCGATGGGAGATATAGATGATGCCCACGCCGCGCCCCTTCAGCCGGCGGATGGTCTCGAAAAGCTGCTCGATCTCACGAACGGTGAGGGCAGAGGTAGGCTCATCCAGCACTAGAATGCGCGCTTCCTGAGAAAGCGCCTTGGCAATTTCCACCATCTGCTGCTGGGCAACCCCCAACTCCATCACTGGCAAGTGAGTATCTATAGGCACGCCCATGGATTCCATTAGCTTATAGGCTTCCTCGTGCATGACGCGTTTGTCCAGGAAGAATCCAGCGCGCGTTCTTTCACGCCCCAAAAAGATGTTCTCGGCGACGCTGCGGTATGGCACTAGCGTAAATTCCTGGTAAACCATCGCAATGCCACGGGCTTTCGCCATGGCTGGATTCCAATGTGTCTGCACCTCGCCGTTGATTATGATCTCCCCGGCATCCCGTTCGTAAGCACCAGCGAGTATCTTCATCAAGGTAGATTTGCCAGCCCCATTCTCGCCCACCAGCACATGCACTTCACCAGGATATAAATCCAGGTCAACGTTATCCAGGGCCTGCACTCCCGGGAACGCTTTGCTAATACCTCGCATTTCGAGCAGTGGTCTAGCCTTTTCTAGCACGCATCCTCCTACCATTTGGCATTTACATAACTTTACCGAATCCAAGTGGTCTACTTACATTTGGAAGACTACCTTCAGCGCATCCTCTTCAAACGATTTGTTGATCGCCTCTTGTGCCTGGTCCAAGGTGTAGCGATGTGTGATCAGCTTTTCGAACGGAAACTCATGACGATGGCGGTACATCATCTCCATGGCAACGTAATAGCCATCGTGGGGGTGATTGGTATTGCCAAAGAGCAGGACATTCTTCGCAGCGATGTGGCGATGCACGTTCAGGGTTACTGTGCTGCCCGTGTCTACAAAGTTGCCGGTCTCGAGGTATGTACCACCACGGCGCAGCATCTCCAAACCCACTTTGAGCACTTCAGGCCGGCCGACGTTCTCCACGACGACGTCCGCGCCACGGCCTTCCGTTTCGTCGCGGATGATCTGTACCAGCTCTTTATCGGAGAGGCCTTTGACATTGATGCCAATGTCTGCACCAAACTGCTTGGACATCTCTAGCTTCATATCGCTCTCATCGAGGGCAATGATCTTGCCCGCGCCAAGCAGACGAGCCTTTGCCACCATCATCATGCCTACCGCTCCAACACCCTGGACCACCACTGTATCGCCGAAATGGAAGCCTTTGCCAGCATATGCCGCATACTCCTTCGCGCGGTCCAGCAGGGCAGTTACGACGAAAAGTTCGGTGAGGCAGGCGTATTCTACGGGGAGGTATTCTGGAACTTTGTACACCCATGCCTTGGGCGGCAAGTACATGTATTCCGCCCAACCACCGACGATATAGGGGAACTGGTCGGAGCGATAGGTCATACCAATACCCTGGTGCTTAGCACAGTAAGGATACCCATGCACATGGCGGCAATACCAGCACTCGCCACAGATTACATTGGGGCAATTCGTTACCCGGTCGCCTATCTCCAAATCCTTGCCGCTGTACTCGATCTCCGAGCCCTTGCCGTTCATTTCTACCACAATGCCGGTGTTTTCATGGCCATGTACGCATGGAAACACCATATCTTGCTCCGCTTCGGTGCCACCATAGAGGGTCAGTTCACCCTTATAAGCATGCTTGTCCGTGCCACAAATACCAGACATTTCCATTTTGACAATAACTGCTCCTGGCTCCAGGTGATCAGGGTAGGGCAGTTCCTGCACTTCGATCTTCCCAGGAGCCACCATCACGGCTGCTTTGACTTTCTCTGGCATGTCCTTCTCCTATGTCCTGAAAGTAGTGATCATCGGCTCTCTAAGTAATGCCTATCATGGAGGATAGGCGATTGTGTACAGGTGCTTGCCACCCTTGGTAGGGCCTTTGAGCAGCGCTTCGATCTCCTCTGGAGAGCGTTGCGTTAGTTTTTCTGCCGGTGGCAGTACTCCGGCGGGGTAGCGTGCCATGATGTCATTGATTAATTTCTCCAGGTAATCCAAAATGGCATAAAGCCCTGGCTTTGCCTTGTCCATGTCTGCCAAGGTAGCACTGCCTACGACACCTTCCGGCGTCGCAATGACCTCGATCGTAGAAGCACCGACGTGCTGCCAGAAGGGGATAGGGAGGTCATAGGCTGAGCCGGACATGTCAATATGCCCAGGGGGCATTAGGCTCTCACCTTTGGTGTCTACGGCATCTTCCATTTTGATCATTTCTGGGAACAAAGCCAGCGAATAGGAAGTTTCGCACTCATCTGCATGGACAAATGGTGTCTCAAAGGGTCCACCGTGTTTCTTATCGCGGATATGTGGCTTGATGGTGAACCACCAGTTCACATTGATCAGCAATGCCGGCACTTGATACTTCTTAGCCCACTGGTGCATCGCCACAGGAATAGCATAGTCCTGGCCGTGTCCATTCAGCAGGATTTGCTTGCGGAAGCCGGCGTTCCAGAGGCCGGCGATAACCGCGCGCAGGTAAGCGATAAAAGTCTCTTCAGGAACCACAATAGTGCCTGGCATCCCCAGGTGATGGAAGGGGTGGGAACCGTACCACAGGGGTTGCGCGACGGTACAACCTGTCTTTTGCGCCACAAGCTCTGCCATGCGGGTAACAAGAAATGTATCTTCGCCTGAGCAGGCATGGGGCCCATGGTTTTCAGTGCTGCCGATGGGCACGATGATCAAATCGTTCTTCTTCAGGCGCTCCTCGATCTCCTTGCCGGTCATATTCTGCAAGTAGATCCCGGTTGCACGATCCATGTGCCCACCCTCCGGTGGGAGTTTCCATTTCTCCATTGCTTCGATGCTCCTTTCTCTTATTTTCGCGTTGATACCGCATTCAAATAATCCTCAGGCAAATCCTGGAGGAATTGCAACAATCGCTCTTTGACGGCGTGGATATGTTCTGCCATGCGCCTCCCGGCCAAGTCAGCATCGCGCTGGAGCAGAGCTTCCAAGATGCGGTGGTGCTCTTGTACCGAAGCAAGCACATTTTCCATGGAACGAAGCGAGAGCACGCGTTCACGGTGGATGAGATCTTGAACACTATCCATCATCTTGACCAGCCAGTAATTCTGAGCATGCTCGATGAGGAATGAGTGCAGATCAATCTCAGTTTGCAGGAATGCTTCGAGGTCACCGCGTTCGGTAGCAGCAGCATTTTCCTCGTAGAGGCGTTTCAGGCGTGCTAATTCTTCATCGGTGAGGGCTAAGGCTGCTTTCTTCACAGCGTGGCTTTCCAGGAGTTCGCGCAGTTCGAACAGTTCTTCCAAATCGCGTTTCGTGATCTCGGTGACGAAAAAACCAACGCGAGGCACTACACGTAACAGACCATCTTTTTCCAGTCTGAGCAGTGCCTCGCGTATGGGCGTGCGGCTGATGCCAAGTTGTTCAGCCAGTTGGTCAATATGCAACTGGGCTCCGGGGTCTATCTTGAGGGTGAGGATGCTGTCTTTGATGACCTCGTATGCCCAATCCGTCAATGCTGCCGGCTTACTTCTTTGGACAGGAAGCTCAATCATCGAACTTGCCTCGTGACATATCATATACAGTATGTAGTATATCACACATTCTCGAATTTGTCAAATTTGGGATATGGCCATTAGGGAATGACAAGTTTTTTAACACTAACAGCGATTTGGCATCAAAAATGATTTGAACCATAATAAGCCAAGATTCTACTTTCTTTGGAGTGAAAAGCATGAAGACATATCAAGGATTGGCTGCTTCTAGCGGGATTGCTATCGGCCCTGCGTTCATCTATCTCCCAGAAGAGAAATCTCTACAACCATCCAGAGAGGCGCTAGACCCTGTAACCGAACTCTCTCGTCTCGATCAGGCTATTGCTGAAGCACAAAAGCAACTGGCCGCCATCTACGAGAAATCCGTGGCTGAAGTAGGGGAGGAGGCAGCAGCGATCTTCCTGGCGCACCAGGAGTTTCTTTCTGACCCGGAGTTGCTTGAGGCAGTCAAGGAACAGATTCAGGAGCAACAGGTGCCAGCAGAAACTGCGGTGGAAACTGCCTTCGAGATGTACGCTCAGCAATTGGAAGCGCTGGAGGATCCATATTACCGGGAGCGTGCCCTGGATCTGCGCGACGTAAGCCGCAGGCTGCGCCGCATCCTGGCCGGGGTACAAGATCAGGAAACGCTGACCACCCTGACTTCGCCGGTGATTATTATCGCGCGTGACCTGACGCCATCGGATACGGCGCAGATGAACAAGCGCATGGTGCTGGGATTCTGCACCGCCACAGGCGGCCTGACGTCGCACACGGCAATCATTGCGCGCATCTTAGGCATCCCCGCTGTGGTAGGCATCGGCGAAGAGATACTGAGGGTCCCATCAGGAGCGCCGTTGATCGTGGATGGCCATGCCGGCATCGTGATCGAAAATGCAGACAAAGATACCGTGGAACAATATGCGCAGCAACGGGATGCAGAAGCAGAGAAGCAGAGAAGAGAAAAAGCCGCTGCACACAAGCTGGCAGCCACTGCCGATGGGCATCGTGTAGAGGTTGTCGCAAATATTGCGGATGCTGCCTCAGCACAGATCGCTTTGGACTTTGGCGCTGAAGGAGTGGGATTGTTCCGCACCGAGTACCTGTTCCTGAACCGCCAAAGCGTCCCCACGGAAGAAGAACAGTACCGTGACTATCGCGCTGTGGCAGACGTATTAGGAGACCGCCCACTGATCATCCGCACGCTGGACATCGGTGGAGATAAGCAACTCCCTTACTTGAACATAGGCCAGGAAGCCAATCCTTTCCTGGGCTGGCGCGCCATTCGCCTTTGCCTGGATAATCCGCACATCTTCGAGCCACAGCTCCGCGCTATCCTACGCGCCAGTGTGGAGCGCAACGTGCAAATCATGTTCCCGATGATCGCCACCCTGGAAGAAGTACGCCGTGCCAAGGAGGTCCTTGCCCAGGTACAAAGGCAACTGGCTCAGGAAGGGGTTCCTTTCGACCCTCACACACAAGTTGGGATTATGGTAGAAGTACCATCGGCAGCAATTATTGCGGATGTGTTGGCTTCCGAGGTGGATTTCTTCAGCATTGGTACCAACGACCTCATCCAATACACCATGGCTTGCGACCGAGTCAATGAGAAAGTGGCTTACCTGTACGATCCCTTGCACCCGGCCGTGTTACGCCTGATCCAGAACGTGATCCAAGCAGCCCATCGCGCGGGGAAGTGGGTGGGCATGTGTGGGGAGATGGCTGGCGATCTGGAGGCTATCCCTATCTTGCTGGGGCTAGGATTGGATGAGTTCAGCATGAATGCTCCGACTATCCCAGCAGCGAAAAACCTGATTGCTTCTCTGACCTTGCCACAGGCACAGGAGATTGCCCAGACCGCGCTGAGCAAGAGTACCGCAGAAGAGGTGCGGGATTACCTGCGTAGTTTGGGCCTTGCACAATAGTTCACGTCTTATTCATTACATAATATTTCAGTCATTTCCTCCGTGTGCGATTGCTTGGCATCTTCGTTTATGACATAACGCCAGGGAATATGGCAGAGTTTTCCCCTAGCAATGTGACATAACAAAATCACAGGGCATGCCTTCGCAAGGTAAACGGCACGCATGCAGGGCTGTTGCAAAGAGGATCTTTTGTCATTCTGAGCGAAGTGAAGAATCTGCTCAACTCTGAAGCGAGCGCTAACCAAGTTATCATGCGCTTTGCAACAGCCTTGGGCACGAATGCGAGACTCGATGCACATTCGTTGGAATTCGTCGCCGGCCGTTC
>JBMFPM010000093.1:0-7145 GCA_049969135.1 Anaerolineae bacterium | reverse complement strand
GTCGATCGCGCATCCCCGTCATCGCTCTCCAGTCTAGATAACCGTATCTTTCTTTGAAATCAACAGGGATCTGTCTCGCTGCTTCTCCTATGATCTCTAGACTGCGCACGAATGCTCTTTTTGCTGTTGCATCTTCCAAGAATCTCTCTTTGGTCAATCCCCTGGAATGCTTCAAAAGGTATTCCGTTTCGTCGAGAATGTGGTGGAGATAGTCAAGCGGTGAACGTGACATACTCCACCTCTCGTAAAATACGTGGTCCGATGTATGGACTAAGCGATTCAAGCGTGACTAGTTCGACGTGCCTCCCAAATAATTCTTCTAGGAAAAAAGCCAAACAAATAAAATTATCAAAGCCTTTTTTGCTCGGGTCAAACTCTACTAAGATATCAATATCACTAATTTCATTCTGCTCACCACGCACGAAAGAACCGAACAGCCCAAGCTTGCGCACACCAAGCGCTTTCATTTGCTCACTGTGTTTTTGCAGAAGGGATAGAATCCTTTCTTTTGTTTCCACACTCATCTCCGTTTACATATGGTACAAAGCCTGTCATGCTATATAATTGTAGAATAGCTTAGGCTTAGCGTCAAAGTGCAGTATGCTAACCCATTGGTTGGGATGATTTCAAGTATAGTGCATAATCAAATTGCGCACTAGGTATCTAATCCCTTTCATCACCCCATGCTCCAACTTTGGAGATAGCGCTGAATCAGTTACAATTTGCCCATAAACAATGCAAGGGGGTTCGATGGACAAGAGCGGTTGGCGTAGGCTAATTTATGCTTTTCTCACCCTATGGGTTGGCTTCGTTCTCTACACGCTTTTTCGCAATCCCGCACCAGCATTGAGCATGGCCGTGCGGGCTGCTGCCTTGTTTGGCTATACTGCCGTGTTCTTGACTATCCTCTCGACTGAATACCTACGTGAGATGCGCAAGCTCTTTGGCAAGCCTTTTCTCACCGTACATCATATCTTGGCTGTGGCTGGGCTGATACTGATGATCCTGCACGCAGTGCTCTTTGCTTTGCTGACACAGGATGTAAAGGTATTCTTACCGCGTTTTGATTCCCTGCGCGTTTTCCTGGCGCTGGGTGGTCGGCCTGCTCTGTACCTCTTTGCCCTAGCAGCGTTGGCAGCGGTAGTGCGAGGGCGTATGCGCAATGTCTGGAGAGTGATCCATTGGCTCAATTATCTTGCTTTTGCGCTGGCTTTTGCCCATTCCTGGCTGATTGGGACAGACATCTCCCACCCCTTGCTGCGCTCCGTGTGGGTAGTGCTCGCTGGCATCGTGCTATTGGTTTTCATCCGGAAGAGGCTATTGCAGCGCAGAGCGCGCCGGTGATATTAAGCGTCTTCTAGCAGTCGCCGCTCGCCAGTCAGTCCGCGGATACGAGTGATGTCCTGTGTAACTTCTATCGTGCCTACGTATGCGCCGTTCTCATCACGCACTGCAAAGTAACGGATATGCACAAATTTGCCCTTCATCTGGATCCAGAACTCAGCCACATCCCGCTTGCCTTGCTTAAAGTCATCCAGGATGCGGTTCACTACGTGTATGCTAGCTGGTGGATGACAGTTCTGGACTTTGCGGCCAATAATGGCTTTGGTGCGGGCGAAAATGCGCTCCGGAGTCTGAGAGAAGTATCTCACCGTGTCGTCTTTATCCACAAACGTAATGTCAACCGGCAGGTGCTTCAAAAGCAGGTTAATTTCCCGAGGCGTCAAGCTGCCTGTATCTAAAGGCAAAGCACTTGGGAGCATCTGTGCTTCAGCCGGCTGCGCTGCTACAGCAGGTTGTTCTTTAGCTACAGCTTGTGGCCATTCATCTGCTGGTTGAATCAAACAGTACCCCAATTCAGCACTCTGTTCCTTGATAGACAGCCATTCGGCATCCGATAGCTTTTCCAGCGCGGTAGGAAAGAGGATGTTTTCCTCTTTGTAAATCATCTCGGTGATAGCCGTAGTCAAAGGCTGGGCTACCTGCTCAATGGCTGCCAACAGCGCAGCAAAATCATAATCTCGGTATTTGCTCAGTATCTGCTGCAGTTCCTTAAGCTTGGAGCGGATATCGTCATGGATAGCCCACATGACCGACGAAGGCCCAGAAAAACCGTGCTTCTCCAGATAGGGAAAGAGCAGGTTCTCTTTGCGCAAATAGTGTTTGTTTACTTGCATCAACCTGTCCAGAGTTTCACGAGCATGTTGTATCGGCTCATCTGCTGCTTCTATTGTTCCAGTGGCAGCTATCTGTTGAATCCGCTGTTTGAGTTCCTCAACTACTTTAGCTACGGCCTCGTTCTCAGCACGGAAGGTATGCACCGGATGCCCAAGTACCATTTCTGGTGGCACTTGCTTATCCAATGACTCGCGGAACACTTGCACATGGACGTCGCACAGCTCTTTGATCTGTTCGCTGGGTACCCCTTCTGCAATGAGTGCTTGTTCCATCTGCGCGATTTCTGTTGCGCTAACATCTTTCAAGAGTTTACGGAACTCTTCCTTTACTGCCCCAATATCGCGCCCTTCGTGCAATTCTCGAACAAGTCGTTTGAGTGTCTCCTGGCGGTATTTGCGGTTATTGATATACTCGCTCATTTATCCCCCTCTCTATTCTGATTTGGTCTTTGTAGCGTTATGCCCCTTCGCGGATGCTTCGGGCGAAAGCAGCCGCCAGTTCCTCTGCTTTCTGCAAGTCCTCTAACGTTGGCGCACCCTGGAATTCTAGCGGTGTGAATTGTTCCCATTTCAAAGCTTGTGCCAGGGCATCAAACTCGCGCTGTGCCCCACCGGACCAACCATACGATCCATAGCGGAAGGCCTTCTTGTTGGTCATGTTCTTGCGCACGATGCTGTCCAGGACGTGTGCCATCGGAGGAAATAGTTTGGTCTCATAGGTGTGCGCTCCCACCACAATCCCCTTATTCTTAAAGACGGAAGCCAGGATGTAGGATTCATCCGCTAGAGGTACCTCAAAAACTTCCATTGGCACCTGCTCGCGGGCAATGCCACGCATCACGGCATCGGTAGCGATTTTGGTATTGCCATACATGCTGCTCCAAAGCAAGGTAATGCCTTTTTCTGCTTTGCCGGTAGGGTACTCGGCGAATTGCTTATAATAAGCGACTACTTGGCCTGGATTTTTGCGCCAGACCAAGCCATGCGATGGCGCAATCACCGAGACTTCTGTCCCAGCTAGTTTATCAATTGCCCGTAACACCATACGGGAAAAGTTCGCCACGATGTTGGCGTAATAGCGCAACATTTCATCGTAGTAGAAAGGCCAATCGGAGTCCTGAACCTGGTCGTCAAAGAGGATGCCTTTTAACGCGCCAAAGCCCCCGAAAGCGTCACATGAAAACAGCACCTTAGTTGCGAGTTCGTAGGTCATCATGGTTTCAGGCCAGTGGACAAACGGAGTGTGAACAAAAAGCAGCCGCTTGCCCCCGCCTAGATCGAGTTGCTCGCCATCCTCTACTGCTTTCAAACCTTCGGTAATCCCAAAGAAGTGTTTGGTCATCTCGATGCCCTTGGGGGTGGAGATGATCACCGCTTGCGGGGCCATACGGCGAAAGTTTTGCACAAACTCCGTATGGTCAGGTTCCAAGTGGTTTAGGATGATATAGTCAACTTCCTGTGGCTCCGTGCCTGTGGATTTCAATTGCGTGAGGAAACTGCGCGAACTGCCGCTCCATTCGCGCACCAGGTCGATAACGGCGGTTTTTTCGCCCTTTACCAAGTACGAGTTAAGGGATACGCCATGCGGAATGGGCCAGAGGCCCTCGAACAAGTCGTGTGACCTCACGTTCACGCCGATCCACCAAATTCCCGGTTTGATTTCTATTGCCGCCATTTTTCTCCTTTCTGGGCACTAATTTTATAACATGTGTGGGGTCTAGGCAATGCTAGGTGAATGGGCATATAGGTAACCTGATGCCTGTGCAGTCATCGGTTGATGGAGGCGGCCATACGCCGGTAGGTATGACGGCGGCCGCGGATTGCGAGCGAGAAAGCGATGATATTCTCTGGAATAGCCATGCCGCTATAGCCTGCGTCGCCAATGTGCAGGATGTCCGCTCCGGTCATCTTGCTCAGCAAGGCAATGCGTCGTACCGTATCCTCATCGCCGCCTTCCTGGGAAGTGCCCATAGCCGTCATGGCAAGCTTGCCCAGATTGTGCGCCAGGTCCACAAGAGCTTTCATTGCTTCCATGGTGGCGCCTGGGGTGGTGCCAGGGGCAGGCAGGAGGATGACATCTGCCCCGGCCGCAGCAAACTGCTCCACCGCTTCTGCAGAGACAATGCCGGCTGCTCCCAACCCTGCGCCATGCATTTTCCCTGCTATGATAATCACACGATCGCCAATGGCTTGGGCAATTTCTGCGGTTGCCTGTGCGATAGTTTCTGTAGACACCCCTGAACCTGGGTTGCCAGTTAATACCAAGTAGTCTGCCCCTAGCTCCAATGCCCGGCGTGCATTATCAACAGTGGCTACTCGCCCCCGGTAGTCTTCACTAACCCTGTCCTCTGGCACCGGTTCTAAATTGATGCCGACTGGTCGCCCTACCAGCGTTTTTACCTCATGTATCGTTACATCTATACCTGCGGGTAATTTGGGGAGGATAGGGAATCCAGGTAATGTCGGCAGCATTCCTTTGCGGTAGCCCATAACCAAAGGCCGAAGCACGTCATAGACGTTGAGGGTGATCAAATCCGCACCGCATGCCGCAGCGACTTCAGCGTTGGTCACACCATCTATCAATGGCAGCGTAGTACAGACCACTTCCGCGCATACAGTGCGGCCCTCGGCCAGGCGGATGCTCTCTAAAAGCTCTGCTTTGCTCATGGCCCGGAAATCGCTGGCATAGGCATCAAGGATTCGTTTTACCATGCTTTTGCTCCATCAAACCGAGTCAAGTTATTTCTCTAAGAGGCTCATTGATCCTTGCCAAAGAACTGTGGCAGATACTCTTTATTCGCCTCCAGCAACTCTGCCAGCATGGCTTTCGCTACGGAGTAAGAGGGCACCAGCGGGTGGGTGAGTAATGCTTTGAGCGCCGTCTCCCGTGACCCGCTAACACCCGCTTCCACCGCATATTGCTCATAGGCTTTTACTGTTTGCACCAATGGCCGGATGACGTCCGGCAGATGACCAATATGCAGCGGGCTAACCCCGTGCGCTCCCACGATACAAGGCACTTCGATCGATGCCGAGTCAGGCAGGTCGAGAATACAGCCATTGTTGCGAGCGATGACAATCTGCACGTCCCGCCGATCGGTCAACAAAGAAGTGATCAAGCGCACAGCCATTTCTGAGTAATAGGCTCCGCCGCGCTTCATCAGCTCTGGTGGCTTGACCACCAAGTTCGGATCCGCATACATCTTGAGCAGTTCTCCTTCCACTTCTTTGACCACCTCACCGCGGGTCTTTCCTGCGCTCTTGGCTTCCTGTACTGCTTGGTCGTGGTAGTAATAATAGGCCAGGTAGCCAATGGGTAACATGCCCAGAAGGCGGATCAAGTCCGGCTCGAAGGGGAAGTGGCCATGCTGGCTAGCTAGTTGCACCAGGTCTTCGATCTCCAGAGCTCGTCCTTTTACCCAGGCTTTGCGAATCCAGGCCAGGTGATTCAGCCCTACCCAGTCCAGGAACACATCTTCGGGAGATACACCGGCATATTCGGCGATGGCCATGATCGCGTTAATGGGGTTGTTGCACAGCCCGACCACTTTCAGTGGGGTATGGGTAAGCAGGGCCTCTGTGATAATGCCAGAGGGATTGGTGAAATTGAGATACCAGGCATTGGGTGCATAACGTTCCACATCACGGGCAATGTCGAGCGTAACCGGTATAGTGCGCATCGCCTTCATGAAGCCGCCAGGGCCTGTAGTCTCCTGGCCAATGACGTTGTATTTCAAAGGAATTTTTTCGTCACGAATGCGAGCATCTACACCGCCGACGCGAATTTGGGAGATGATGAAATCAGCGCCCTCGATCGCCGCAGGGCGGTTGGTGTAAGTGGCGACAGTTGTCTCCAAGCCGGCATGGGCGACCATGCGCTTTACCAGCCCACCAACCAACTCCAGCCGTTTTGCATTAATGTCAAACAGAGCGATCTCTCTGACGCTGAGCTGTTCCTGCCGTTGAATGAACCCGTCGACGAATTCGGGGGTATATGTGCTACCCCCGCCAATGACAGTCACCTTATTGATGTGCGTCATTTTCCCACTCCTTGTGCTTTTTCAAGCTCGGCAATGCGTTTGTGCAGTTTGATGAACTGTTCGGCATAATCAATTTCAGCCCAAGCCAGAAGAAGCAGGTCTAGCGCGTGCACTAGCAGAATGGAAAAGGGGATTTGTTCCCCGCGTGCTTCGCGATGCAGGATATCCGCCTGCATCTTATGGGCGGCCAGTTGTGCTTCGTTTGCCCGCTTCAAGGCTTCCTCTGCGCGTTCCCAATCGTTCTCGGCGGCATAGTCTGCTGCTTCTTTAGCTGCGCAGCGCGCATCTCCGCCATGAAGAATCAATGTACATAATGTTTGTTCCCAATCAGTTCCGCAAGTTTGTGTTGACATGTGCTCCTCCACAGGATAAAAACCTTGCCTCGACAGCGCATCAGTCTCCTTCCAAACTGGAAGGATTTAGCGCGATCAGGACGGCTCTGACGTTATTTGCTTCTGGCCAATGTTAGCAGTGGACACTGCACTGGCACTGATGACACAACGGAAGCCCGTGTAATCGTTGCGGCGACGAGGGGTATAAGGCAGCCGTGAAAAGCAGCGGGCAGAATCGTGCGCGGTATCCCATGAACCCCCACGCAGGGGTTGGAGGACACGCCCGCCTGGCCCAGAGGTCCACTCCCAGACATTGCCAGCCATATCAGCCACGCCATACGGGCTATCGCCCTGGGGCGAGAATTGGCCCACCGGTGTCGTATCAAAAATGTGCGTCTCGCTCGTGTTCGCGCGCGACTTGTCCCATTCATTGCCCCAGGGATAGATACGTCCGTCTGTGCCTCGCGCGGCTTTTTCCCATTCATCTTCGGTGGGCAACCTCTTGCCAGCCCATTGGGCATAAGCGGCTGCGTCATCCCAGTTGACCTGCACCACAGGGTGATTTTCTTTGCCTTCAGGGATATTGCCCTGCCTCC
>JBMFPM010000092.1:0-7160 GCA_049969135.1 Anaerolineae bacterium | reverse complement strand
AATTGCCGCTATTGCGCGATGAACGGCCGGAGTTGCTGTGCCGGGAAATCGAACGGATTCTCTATTCGGGATGAGTGATGAGTGACAAGTGACGAGTGATGAGTGACGAGTAACGAGTGATAAAGACTCGTAAGTGATGGCTCATGGAGGTGACCCTTTGGACATCGCTGCTAAGTTGTTGCTGAATACGGATGTGACGCGTCGTGTTCTAGTGGCCTTTTTGCGGCAGGAGTTGGGACGTTTTGGCTTCAGGAAAGCGGTATTGAATCTCTCTGGAGGAGTGGACTCCTCTTTGACATGCTTTCTCACGGCTGAGGCAGTCGGCCCAGAGAATGTGCTGGCACTTCTCCTGCCCTACCGCACTAGTACACCTGATAGCGCCGAGCATGCTCAACAAGTGGTCGAACTCACAGGGGTGCACAGCAAAACGGTGGATATCACGCCGATGGTAGACCCTTACCTGGCGTTGGATCCAGAGATGAGTGACATACGGCGGGGCAATGTTATGGCACGGATGCGCATGATCATCCTTTACGATCACTCAGTCGTTTGGAATGGTCTACCCATTGGCACCAGCAACAAGACAGAGTTGCTCCTTGGCTACGGTACGATTTTTGGCGATATGGCTTCAGCCATCAACCCGCTTGGCGATTTGTACAAGACCCAAGTACGACAGATGGCTAGAGCGGTGGGGGTCCCGGAAGCTATCATTCAGAAGCCGCCCTCTGCTGATCTATGGGTTGGCCAGACCGACGAAGGAGAACTCGGTTTTACCTACGCCGAAGTAGACAAACTCCTGTACCTGCTGGTGGATGAACGTTATACGCGCGACGAAGCAATTGCTGCCGGATTCAATCCACGATTTGTGGATACGGTGATACGCAAGATGCGCACTTCGCAATTCAAACGCATGCCACCGATTATTGCCAAAGTGAGCCGTCGCGATGTAGGACATGACTTCCTATACCCCAGAGATTGGGGCACGTAGGCTAACGAAAACACACTCGTTCGGTGCGTATGCCCGCTAGGTTCGCACGTTGTTCGTTGCAGACCCGTGGCCTCCATCGAGGTGCACCAATGACTGCCGTATATGTAGGTATCTTTCTTGCATCTGCCGCAACGCTGTTTTTCGAACTCGCGCTCACACGCCTCTTTGCGGTGACGCAGTGGTACCACTTTGCTTTTATCAGCGTCAGCGTGGCCCTGTTGGGTTTTGGGGCAAGTGGTACTTGGTTAACATTGCGCCCAGTAGAATCGAACAGCCCACGGCAGCAAAAATCCAACGTCATTTCTACACGAGATCGTAGTGTGATGGAACGCCTGGCAACAGATGCCGGCTTCTTTTCCGGCAGCATCCTTGTGGCATATCTCGCAATCAACTATGTGCCATTCGATTCCTATCGCATTGCCTTGGAACCGCAACAATTGCTTTACCTAGCGCTCTATTATTCGGCTTTGGTCTTGCCCTTCTTCTTTGCTGGTCTATGCACTGGTCTACCTCTTGCCACTTGGCCTAAGCAGGCAAATGCTCTCTATGCAGCTAATTTGGCTGGCTCAGCCATGGGCAGCCTGCTTGTATTAGTTCTGGTACCCCTCTTAGGAGGGGTTGGTGCTGTAATCAGCGCCGCCATCCTAGGCTTAGTAGCTGCTTTCGCCTTCCATCTTGGTAGTACCTCCTTATCCGGGGGCTGGCGAGCGCTCATTCAGCGCCCCATTTCTGTTCTCTATCCTGCTCTGCTCTTGATCCTTTTAGCCGCACTGGTGAATCCCCCTGCATTGCTTGACCTGCGCTTGTCTCCGTACAAGACGCTGAGCATATCGCTGCTCTTTCCAGACGCACGCCTCCTCTTCAGCCGCTGGAATGCCTTTTCTCGCGTGGATGTAGTGGAAAGTAAGGGCATTCACTCTGCACCTGGGCTGAGTCTGGCTTTCACGGAGGATCTGCCCAAGCAATTAGGGCTCTTGGTGGATGGCGGCAATCTAAGCCCTATTACTTGTATCGAGGGTCCTAGCGATGAGCGTTTCCTGCAATACCTACCGGCGGCGTTGCCTTACTTGCTACGCCCCCAAGCACGGGCTTTGGTGATTGAACCACGCGGTGGGCTCGACATCCTGACTGCGCTTCATCACGGTGCTTCATCGGTTGTTGCTCTAGAGAGCAACCCACTGGTAGTACGGGCTGTGCGCGAGCATGCGCATCAATGCAGAGTAACAGTCTACGACGCACCCCAAGTCACCGTCATTTTCGAAGAGGCACGGAGTTATTTGCGCCGTTCGCAGGAGCAGTTCGATGTCGTGCAGCTATCACTCAGCGATACTTACCAGCCCGTTGTCTCCGGAGCCTATAGCCTATCCGAATCTTATGCATATACGGTGGAGGCTTTTCTCGAATATTTGAACCACTTGCGCGAAGAGGGCATCTTGGTCATCAGCCGGTGGGTGCAATCGCCGCCCACAGAAGAACTGCGCGCCTGTGCACTGGTGGCAGAGGCGCTGCGGCGATGTGGAGTGGAGGACCCATCACAGCGAGTGATTGCCTTCCGGAGCTGGTCTACGGCTACGATTCTGGCCAAACGCACCCCATTTCGCCCTGATGAGATCAAACAGCTGAGAGAGTTCTGCACAGCGCGCAATTTTGATGTAATTTATTATGCAGGTATTGCAGCAGAGGAAACAAACCGCTACAACGTACTCCGTGATACCGCGCATTATGATACCTTCTCTCAGGTGCTTTCTAACCGGGAACTGCAAGCCTTTTTCAAACAATACCCTTATGAAGTGTCACCATCAAGCGATGACCGTCCTTTCTTCTTCCACTACTTCAAGTGGGGCCAGATGCCGACTATTCTCAGAGGGCTAGGCAAGACATGGCAACCATTTGGCGGAAGCGGCTTCCTTATCCTGGTAGCGCTCCTGGTGTTGGCTCTCTTCTTGTCCACGGTGCTCATTTTGTTGCCACTGGCTCTGCGCCCTCGCACAAGGCTCACGGCGCCTTTCGCGCTGCGGCGGGCGGTTGGCTATTTGCTGTATTTTGCTTGTCTAGGGCTGGGCTTCCTATTTGTAGAGATGCCCCTGTTGCAGCAATTTATTCTCTTCCTGGGTCAACCTGCGTATTCTTTTTCCCTGGTGCTATTCTCTATCCTGCTCTTCTCCGGATTAGGCAGCTATGTAGCTGGGCGCTTCCCCCTGATGCGGCTTCTGCCCACTTTGGTCTTGCTTGTACTTGCTTATCCCCTCCTCCTTTCCAGGCTATTCACCCTGGCTATTGGTTGGAGTCTCCCTCTGCGCTTGGCGATTGCGGCCCTCAGCCTCGGACCTCTTGGTTTTTTGCTTGGCCAACCTATGCCAGGGGGCATTCGCCTGCTGGAAGAGCGCGCTCCACAGTGGATTCCTTGGGCATGGGCGATTAATGGCTTTGCATCAGTCATTAGCTCTATCGCAGCCGTTATGGGCGCTGTGAGCTTTGGCTTCTCGCGCATCCTGATCGCCGGAGCAGGGATGTACTTTCTGGCTTGGGTTGTGATAGCCTCCTTGCCATCCTATTCCAACGCGGCAAACAATTACTAGCGGGAAGGATGCGTACCGGTAAGAGGGACAAAAGCAACCCCCATGATTTCTTTGGCCACGGTTTGCTCACCGTGCTTCTCAATGAGCCACAGAGTCTGGTAACCACCCGGAGGGCCAACCGGGATCACCAACCGTCCGCCATCTTTGAGTTGGTTAATCAAGGGCTGCGGGATATGGTCAGGAGCACAGGTAACAATAATCGCATCGTAGGGTGCATATTCTTCCCAGCCGTAATAACCATCGGCATGTTTGGTCTTTACCTTCGAGTAGCCAAGTCGGTTCAGTGTCTCCGTGGCTCTCTTGTATAGTTCCTCGATGATCTCCACGCTGTACACTTCATCGGTCAATTCCGCCAGAATCGCTGCCTGGTAACCAGAGCCTGTGCCAATCTCTAACACTCGATCGCCGCGCTTTAGCTTCAACAATTCGGTCATTACTGCCACGATATAAGGTTGCGAAATAGTTTGACCATAGCCGATAGGCAGCGGATGGTCGCCGTATGCGCGGTTCACGTACTCAGGAAGCACAAATTCATGACGTGGAACAGTTCTCATAGCGCGGAGCACTTCGGGGTCGCGGACGCCTCGCCCCTCGATGTCAAATGTCACCATATGTTCCCTCGGAATTTGATAAGGGTCAGGAGTTGGCGTCGCCTTGACCAGCGTGGGAGTAGCCAAGCCCCTAACCGTTGGCATGGAGACAACAATGTCCACTGTAGCGGTCATCCCGGGCAGGATCGCCGCCTCCGTAGGCGGCATTGCTATCTCCACTGTATAACTGGCCTCCCCCTCGGCGTTAGTAGCCAATGGGACAATAGAAGTCACTTTTCCTGTAAATGGAGTATCGGGAAAGGCTTTTAGGGTAACGGTAGCCTCTTGGCCTACCTGCACACGCCCGATGTCCTTCTCGTTGACCTGTGCTGCGACATAGTAGTGCGCTAGATCCGCCAGAACTAACACGGGCGTGGCTTGGCTAACTACTTGGCCAACTTCTGCTTCTGTCGCAATAACGGTACCGGAAAAGGGTGCTGTCAGAATTGTATTCGCCCATTGGAGCTTTGCCAGTTCCAAAGCAAGCCGAGCCAGTTCAACTTCCCTTTCTGCCATTTCCTTTTCATCAGCCGAAAGGGTACGATGCGATTTCTGCACCTCTATTTGGGTTTGCACGAGCTGTATAGCGGCATCGTACAGGGCGGAAACATGTTCATTGGTTGCGAGCGTCAGGTCATAGTTAGCCTTTGCCCGTTGGTATTCAGCCGTGGCTTGCTCTAAAGCAAGAGCTTCTGGAAGCATCCCAATATCGGGGCGCCATGCGACTCGGTCATATGCCTGCTGGGCACTACGCAAGGCTAGTTCAGCCAGCTTGAGCTCAGCTTCTGCTAGTGCCAATTGCTTGTCTTGCACATCGCACTGTTTTTGCGCGGCTTCACCAAGCGCTTGTGCTGCCTTCTCCAAGGCCCGCTCTGCTACGAATTCACTCAGTGTTGGCCTTGTGGTGAGTTGTCTGAGACGGGCTTCGCTCACTTTCAATGCCGCCTCTGCATAGGCAATGCTCAACTCCGAAGAGCGGGTATCCAAACGGGCTAACTGTTGTCCTGCTTGAACTCGCTCACCCACGCGGACGCTGATTTCTGCCAACAGGCCGCTCGACGGGAAGCAGAGAGTGGCTTGCTTCGCAGGCATTACTTTGCCAGGAACACGCACCATACCCGAGGCGGTCTCCTGCTTGACCGGTGCTATTTCATATACTGTGGAAGTTTTGGGCATTTGCCACGGCGCAAGGCGTAGGACAATGAGGACAACGAGGATTACAGCAACCGTGGCAAGCAACAGCAGCGTGGTCCTTTTCATACTTGAACCCTTCCCTTCTCGCGCTGCAGCAAAACCTTCATACACAAGTTGTCAATAATAGATTACTGCGCTTTGCAGAGCCTGTCAAACGGATAGGAGTGAGAGGGTTGAAAATCTTGTCACTCCTTCACTTCGTTCAGGACAGGTGCTGATAGGAGCAGACCTGGCAGACTTGCATGGTCGCTCAAAATCAAATGATAATGTCACTGGAGCGGTATGGTTTGACAGACTCGTGCTCCTATGATATAGTTAGCATTGCTAAATAATTGTTTCGCCTGTGGACAAAAGGAGTTCCCCCTTGGAAAACCAGGAATTGCTGGAACAGTTGGCAAACATTGGGCAGTTGATACTGCGCGTTGGGTGGCTGGAGCAACGCCGTTTTGCACATGACCTGGACCGTTTTGGCCTGACCCCGCCGCAGTTCTTTGTGCTGCATTCCATTGCCTCGCATGACCAAAACCCCACGATGAGCACACTGGCCTATGACACCTTGCAGCATTGCGCCACGATGACTGGCATCGTGGATCGCTTGGTGAAGATGGGACTGGTAACGCGAAAACGAAGTGCACAGGATCGCCGCCAAGTCCTCGTAGAGCTCACTCCCGCAGGACGTGATTTGCTGAACCAAGTGCGCGGCAGCCGTGAAAAGCGCCTGCGGGACACGCTGATGCGCCTCTCGCCAGAAGATGCCAAGGAACTGCTGCGCTTGCTCAAGACCTATCTAGAAGCCTTCCGACTTGCTTATGAAGAGGACAACCAGCAAGAGACCACCCAACCCGGATGAACCAGGATTATTCCTAGCCAACATGGATGCCAAAACCAAAGCTCTCGAAGTACACCAACGCTTGATACAACTTTTTGGCGAGCGCCCCAAGAAATGTCACCTAGACCCTATTGCCCAGTTGGTCTCTACCATCCTCAGCCAGAACACAAACGATGTGTTGCGCGATAAAGCCTTTCACGCCCTGCGACAACGCTTCCCCACCTGGGAACAAGTGCGCGATGCGCCGCTGGAAGAAGTGATTGAGGCGATTCAGATCGCCGGCTTGAGCCAGCAAAAAGCCCCACGCATTCAGCAGGCTTTGCGCTATATTTCGGCAGAACGTGGCAAGTTGGACTTGGGCTTTCTGCGCCAGATGGAAGTTGCAGAAGCGAAGCAATGGCTTACTTCTATAAATGGCATAGGCCCAAAGACAGCAGCTATTATCCTGCTCTTTTCGCTGGGTATGCCTGCCTTTCCTGTAGATACGCATATCCACCGCGTAAGCAGGCGGCTTGGCTTGATTCCAGCAAATGCCTCACGGGAGAAAGCTCATGAACTGTTGGAAGCCTTGTTGCCACAGGAAGCATACTATACCTTTCACCTCAACGTGATCCGCCATGGTCGTGAAGTTTGCCAGGCGCGCCGACCGCGCTGTGAGTTATGCACGCTGCGCGACCTTTGCGACTACTATCGAAACGCAGTATCCCCTCCAGTGGAAGCTATCAACTCGCAGAAGAGCCGGGCTTAGCTGTGCTGCTCAAAACCGGCACTAGAGCTCCTCTGGGGTAAATGCCACCACCTCATCAATAGTAGCTGCATCCATGAATAACATGACCAGCCTGTCCACACCAAGGGCAATGCCAGCGGAAGGAGGCATTTCCTCTAATTCGCTAAGGAATTTTTCAGGAAGGGGATAGGGGCGTTTCCCCAATGTGCGGCGATAGGCTTCTTCGCGCAGGAAACGAGCTCGCTGTTCTGCA
>JBMFPM010000091.1:0-7239 GCA_049969135.1 Anaerolineae bacterium | reverse complement strand
CGAAAAGACGGCTACGCCACGCAAGCTATCACTTACATATCCGCCATAAGCTCCGGCATTGCCTACCACAGCCCCGCCTACTGTGCCAGGCACATCCACCGCCCACTCCAGCCCAGCCAACCCCTGTGCAATGGCTTGACGGGCAACGGTGCGAAGTTCCGCTCCAGACTCGGCAATGACCAGGGCCGTCTGCTCTTCCTCTCCAGGCATAATCTGGACAGCCCGGCATTGGTTATGGATCACCAGCCCACGAATGCCTTTGTCCGACACAAGCAAATTGGCGCCATTGCCCAGGATAAAATATGGCACGCCGTGTTCCCAAGCTAGCCGGACATAGTGACACAATTCGGGCAAAGCATGCGCCACAACAAACAAGTCTGCCGGACCGCCAATACCAAAAGTAGTGTGCCGGGAAAGCGGTTCACCAGCTATGGCTTTATCTCCCAAGGCAACACTCAATTCCGTAAGTCCCACTGCTTTCCCCTCTCATTCTCGCTCAGCATGCGGAGAATGGTCTCTCCAACCAAATACCCATCCCCGGCGCCCAAAGTGAGCAGGACATCACCAGGCTGCAGCACTGTCTGCAAATAAGCACTGGCTTCATGCAGTGTTGGCACATAACGCACATCGGGATGGTGCATAAGCTGCACGAGATCCCGTGCGCTGGTGCCCAGACTATTGGTCTCGCGGGCAGCGTAGATCTCTGAAATCAGCACGTGGTCTGCATCGTCAAAACTGGCAGCAAATTCCTCCAACAATGCCTTGGTACGGCTGTACGTATGTGGCTGGAAAAAGACCCACAGGCGCCTGTTGCCGAAACGCCGCCGAGCGGCCGCCAGCGTAGCCCGGATTTCGGTAGGATGATGAGCATAGTCATCAATGACGATGATATCCTTGGCTTCGCCTTTGATTTCAAAGCGCCGACGGACACCACGAAACTGGGGCAACCATTGCAGTACCTTGTCTATATCCAATCCCAACCGATCCATAACCGCCAGCACGGCAAGGGCGTTGGACACATTGTGCAGCCCTGGCAGACACAAGCTCGCTCGCCCTACAACCTGGCCTCCGTGCAGTACATCAAAGTCGCTCCCGCCCAACTGGTTGCTGTGGATTTCCTGGGCCTGCCAGGCACCCTCGCGCAGCCCATAGGTGATCAAATCTATCGCTCTTTCTTGTCCCACGCGCTGGAGCAGTTGGACCACTCGTGGCTGATCTGCACAGCCAATCAAGGTGCCGCCGTCCGGCAACAAGCACATGAACTGGTAGAAAGCCTGCGTCATGTCCTCGATATCTGCGAAACAATCTGGATGATCCATCTCAATAACCGTAACCACAGACAAACGAGGACGTAGACCAAGGAACATGTAATCGTACTCATCCGCTTCGATCACAAAATGCGGGCCCATCCCACGACGAGCATTGGTGCCCAGGTCTTCTAAGATGCCACCAACGATAAACGTCGGATCCAAGCCCATGCGAGTCAGCAAAAAGGAAATAAAAGCCGTGGTCGTTGTTTTGCCATGTGTACCAGCAACAGCAATGCCGAATCGGCCCGCCATCATCTCGCCAAGGAGCTCTGCCCGCTTGACCACCGGTATGCCAGCCTCCCTAGCCGCGACAAGCTCCACGTTGCCCTCCGGCACCGCAGATGAAACCACTACCAAATCAGCACCAGCAACATGCTCTGGGCGATGGCCGTGATAAATCTCCATGCCCAGAGTCGCTAGCTCTGCTGTGAGTGCCGTTTGCTGCATATCAGAGCCCGAAATCCGATAGCCATCCTCGTGCAAAACGCGGGCAATAGCACTCAGGCCAATGCCCCCGATGCCAATAAAATGGACATGTTTTACCTTTTCTCTGGCTAGCAGGCGCGTACCATCCAAAGTTATCCCCCTTTTTTCTTCTTCAGAGACACACCCGTAACCGTGCTAACGAATAACAAAGCGGCGATCACTCCCAGCAGAACAAGCAAGATTTGCCAGCGATTGGCATCCAATGGCCCACCGGTAGGCAAGTTTTGCAAAGCGATAGAAACTTGGCCTGGTGTTGCCTGTGCCATCGCTACTGCACCCTGTTGAAGATATTTTTGACGGATGTATTTCACGATGTACTCTTTGAACAGGAAAATGACTAGATAGCCATTCAATAAGCCTAACACTCCACCTAAGATACGGCTGAGGGCAGTGACATCTTTGCCATTCCGTGTGCCGTAGGACAAGAGAACAAACCCGATTAAGACAACAACGAGAAAAACATAAGGATTACCGCCATCAAAAGGCACCGCGATCTTCTCATACGTAGACATCAACGTGGGCAGATCCAGGCTGCCTCGGCTGGCGATAAAGGCCAGGATGAGGCGCAGGAACTTGGATGCATAATTGATAATAGGCGCCGCCAGTTCGGGCTTGAGCAATATGGCGAGCAAAACCACCAACCCTGCAGTGGTGACCACCTCGCGATAAAAACCACGCATTGCACCGACGACCATGAACAAGCCCATCACCAGGAGCATCAACTGCTCATAGGTTATCACTACTGTGAATGGAGAATCCATCATACCCCTCCTGCCAGCAGGGCTAACTGCTGTGCAATCGCCCGTGCCGCATCCGGCTTAGCCAGCTTGCGGGCATTGTCCGCCATGACCCGTAGCCTTTGCTCATCGGCAAGCAATTCTTCGACAAGGGGCGCCAATGCCCCTTCCGCCAACGTGTGGTCAGCCACTTTCAGCGCCGCACCACGGCTCACCATGAAATCGGCATTTGCTTCTTGGTGCTGCCCAGCATAGGGGTACGGCACCAGAATGGCAGGCAGTCCGACCGCCGCAAACTCACCCATCGTTGCTGCGCCTGCTCGCGCAACAGCCAAATCTGCAGCTAGCAGCGCCTCCGTCATTTCTTCATGAAGGTAGGCATACACGTGATAACGCTGGCTCAAATCATCCAGCAAAGCATTCTGGCGCTCCTGCAGCCAGGCTGCATCCCTTTCCCCAGCGACATGGATGAGTTGTGCCATGCTTAGCAAATGCTCCAAGATCTCCGCAACTGCTTGGTTAATACTGTGCGCTCCGCGGCTGCCCCCCAGCACCAAAACAACCTTCTCATCAAGAGCCAAACCCAGGCGTCGCCGTGCTTCTGTACGATTTCCCTGATACAGCGCCGGGCGCACCGGATAGCCAGTAACTACTGCTTTGCCCGGTGGAAAATAAGCCAGCGACGCATCGAAGGATACTGCCACCCGCTTTGCCAAGCGAGAGAGAAAGCGGACCGCCAATCCAGGCAAAATATCCGGCAGATAGATCAATACCGGATAACCGCCTAGCCAGGCTGCCATCACCACCGGTGCAGAAGCATAACCGCCTGTCGCTAGGATGGCATCTGGCTGAAAAGCACGCAGGATACGCCATGCTTGGACAGCCCCCTTCAACAATGCCCAGCTATTGACAAGGGCACGCCAAGGGGACAAGCCGCGCAAAGCGCCTGCCTGCACAGGGCGAAAATCTATCCCAGCCCTGGTGACAATCCTCGCCTCAAGGCCTCCTGTTGTCCCGACGTAAAGCACCGCTTCCAGCTCCGGAAGGTCACCACTCGCGCTGGCGTTTTTCCATTCTTCCACGACGGCTAGGGCGGGATATACGTGCCCGCCGGTTCCGCCGCCCGAAAGCAAACACCGCACTGGTCCTGCGCTCCCTTTCCACCCCCACTCGTGAAATGCTGAGCAAGATCCCGACCCCGCTTAATGACATGGTCAGCGATGATCCACCATAGCTCATAAAGGGCAAGGTAATGCCTGTGAAAGGCAATGTATTCGTATTGCCGCCAACATGTATTGTCGCTTGAAAGATAATCCAACAAGTGATGCCAAAGGCGAGCAAAGTGCTGAATGTATCCGGCGCGCGGAATGAAATGACCAACCCACGGTAAGCGATAAACAGAAACAAGCCGACTACAATCAGACACCCCAGCAATCCCAATTCCTCGCCGATCACCGAGAAAATGGTATCCGTATGAGGAAGGGGTAACCCATATTTCTCCATTCCTGAACCTAGCCCACGCCCGGCAATGCCCCCGGAACGCAACGTGGACAAGCTCCTCAGAATCTGGTAGCTCGCACCGTTCGGATCGGCGTTGGGATTGAGAAAGGTCAGGATTCGCTCAAGAGCATAGTCCGAATTCTTAATGATAAGAGCAAGGGCGGCTCCACCAACAACCAAACTGATAAGCAATTGTATAGGCTCTGCGCCAGCAATAAAGAACATGGCCATAGCGGTAGCCACGAGGAGAACCGCTGCCCCAAGATCTGACTGCCGTAAGATCAATCCAGTGACAATGCCCAGCAACACGGCAAATGGAATCAAGCCGTAGGTTACGTCGCGTATCTTATCCCCCTTCGAAGCCAACCAGGCGGCCATGTAAATGATGAAAGCTAATTTTGCAAACTCACTGGGCTGTATAGAGCCTTCCCGAAACCAGCTTGTTGCATTCCCCCTCTTATCTCCTATCAAGAGCACTGCGATAAGCCCCACAATTGCCACACCCATCAGTGGCAAAGCAAAGCGACGCCAAACGCGGTAATCTAACCGCATGGCGATTACTAGCAAGACCGATCCCAGTACAATCCACAATACTTGCTTCCCCACGATTTCGCTTTGCTCTGGCCAGGTAAAAGTGGCACTGTAGATCATCATCAATCCTAAGATGAGCAGCACTACAACAGCCAGAAGTAATGGATAATCCACCTTCATCGTTGCTTTTTGTCTGCTACCCATGGTTTTCCCTCACGATTCTCCTGAACCTGCGCCGCCTTCACGGCATAGAGCCCATGCACCAAACGTTTGAAGGTTTCTCCCCGCTCGGCGTAATCGCGAAAGGCATCAAAGCTCGTCCCGCCCGGTGAAAAGAGCACTACTTGACCAGGCTGCGCTAGTTGCTCAGCCAACTGCACAGCATGGGCTAGGCTTTCCGCATGATGAATGGGCGGTGCTTGATCACCCAACTTGCGCAGCTCCCTTTCGATCAATGCAGCTGCCTCGCCAAAGAGAATAACATGGACCACTTTCTGCCGCACCAGTTCGGCCCACTCTGCCCACGGCAGATGCTTGTCGCGTCCGCCAGCGAGCAACACAATCGGCTCGGCAAACGAGCGCAGTGCAGCCATTGCTCTCTCCGGCGAAGTGGCAATAGAATCATTGTAATACCACACGCCACGCCACTCGCGCACAGGCTCCAGGCGATGCTCCACACCAGCAAAAGTTCGGGCCACCTCAGCCATCGCTTGTGTAGGCACAGCGCACAGTTGAGCAAGCGCACAAGCGGCCAACACATTCGCCACATTGTGCTTGCCGCGCAGCCGTATCTCGCCTACAGAACACACCTTAACCTCGCCATCCTCGCCACGCAGCACTAGGTCATCCCCTTTTAGGTAAGCGCCCAGTGGCACTGGATCCCGCAAACTGAAAAAAGCAACTCTGCCCGGGCAATCGGCAGCGAAACCACAAGCCACCGGGTCATCCCCGTTGAGCAAGGCATAATCTTGCGGGCGTTGATAGCGCACAATCTTTGCTTTGGCAGCAATGTAAGCCTCCATACTTGGATGGCGATCCAGATGGTTCGGCGTGACATTGAGCACCGCTGCAATGGGTGGGCTCCAGCTACCTGGCGGGAAAAGCGGACTGAGCAACTCACCATGTGGTTGCGCATCAAAGCGCGGGCCAAAAAAGTCTAACTGAAAACTGGATAGTTCCATCACTACCAGGTCGCTTGGTCGTATCCAGGGCAACTTGTTAATGAGCGGATTGCCGATATTGCCACCCAGGTGCACCTGATGCCCGCCTTTCTCCAACATCTTGGCAACTAGGGTAGCGGTCGTTGTTTTGCCGCTCGATCCAGTGATGCCAATAATAACCGCGGGACAGAGATGGCAGAAAAGGCGCGTTTCACTGCTCAGCGTCAAGCCACGACGCCTGGCTTCTACTACAATCGGTGCATCCAAAGGTATGCCTGGGCTGACGAACAGCAGATCGCAATCCAATATCTCCAGCGGGTGGCCACCCAGGAAGTAGCGCACCGGCAGGTCGGACAATTGTGCCAAAGCTGACTGCAAGCTCGCTGCGTCCTTCAAGTCGCTCACCGTAACATGGGCACCCTGCTCGACCAGGAAGCGCGCCAAAGCGGTGCCCTCACGGGCCAAGCCAAGCACCGTCGCCTGCTTGCCTTTTAGATTCCATTGATGGATTTCGTCCAATCGCTCTGTATCCACACCAGCTTCTTCCTAGATAACTAGTACGGCTTTCACCACAGCGCCAAGGCAATGCCTACCATCGCCGCCAGCATCGCAATCAGCCAGAAACGCTGCGTAATTTGCACCTCCGACCAACCCAGCAACTCGAAGTGGTGGTGCAACGGTGCCATCTTGAACAACCGCTTGCCATGGGTCAACTTGAAATATCCCACTTGCAAGATGTCGGACATTGCCTCAGCCACAAAGACGATGCCCACCACAGCCAGCAAAAGCCATTGCTCGGTCATCAAAGCCACTGTGGCGAGCGTTGCCCCCAAAGCCATGGATCCTACGTCCCCCATGAACAGCTCTGCCGGGTAGGCGTTGTACCACAGGAAAGCCAGGATGGCGCCCACCATGGTGAAGCAGAAAGTCGCCAGGTAAATTTGGTCCTGCAAATAGGCAATGACCCCATAGGCGATATAGGCGATGGCACTCGTCCCTCCTGCCAATCCGTCCAAACCGTCGGTCAGATTGACGGCATTAGCGGTACCAACGATCAAGAAAGTAGCCACCGGCACATACCACCAGCCGATATCGAACTCCCGAGGGAAGGTGGGCACAGCCATGCCTCCCAGATCCAGGATAAAGCGCAGTCCCAGTGCCGCCAGCAGTCCAATGAAAACCTGCCACGGGAACTTGAGGCGCGCCAACATGCCTACCCCCTGCCGATCATGGATGCCACACCAATCATCGTAGATGCCCAGCAAACCATAGGCAATCATCACGCCCAGCGGCATCGAGATCGAATAACGTCCAACGAAGTTGGTCAGTAGGGTAACCAGGAGCACGGGGACGAGGATCATCAAACCACCCATAGTCGGCGTGCCCATCTTGACCTGATGCCTAGCAGGCCCATCCATACGGATGGTCTTGCCAATGCGGTAACGCCGCAGCAAGCGGATCAACGGCCCACCGCTGAACACAGCAAGCAAAAAGGATACCCCACCCCACAAAAGC
>JBMFPM010000090.1:0-7298 GCA_049969135.1 Anaerolineae bacterium | reverse complement strand
CTCATTGTCATTCTGAGCTACACGCCCGCTCATTGTCATTCTGAGCTACACGCCCGCTCATTGTCATTCTGAGCGCAGCGAAGAATCCCTCGCAACTGCGGCAGGCCTCCTCCAAGCTACACAAGATGCTTCGCTCCGCTCAGCATGACACAAGAGTTGTTTCTGAGTGCTTTGCTGCGTTCAGCATGACATAAGGATTGTTCCTGAGCATCCCATGCGCACCATAACCCAGGCATATACAGCACGCCTTACTTGCTCCATGCCGGAGCAGTTGCCTTAACCGCCTGACGCTTCTCCTCCGCTCTGCGGCGCACGATCTCCGCAAGGCGAAAAAAGGCTTGTGCCACTGCACTACGCGGATGACTCACCACCAGCGGGATGCCCCGGTTGATGGAATATGTCACCAACGGCTCATCATTGGGAATTTGTACGTCCACCTTGGCACTGAGTGCGCTTTCGATATCTTTGAGACTGATCCCTCCCTTGACCGGGTAGCGATTGAGTGCCAGCAACGGTTTCTCCGGCTTGTGCATCCAGGTTTGCGCTATACTTAAGATAAGCCGCGCGTTGCGCAACGACGCCATCTCCGGCGTCAGCACCACAACCGGATCTGCACACTGCAGCAGTGTTAATGTCGTATGATCCAACAATGAAGTCGCGTCAATGACCACGTAATCACTGGATTCTTCCAGCCAACTCAGAATGCGCTCCAATTGGGCTGGCTGGACCGTGCTACCATCCTTGCTCCACGGTTCAGAGGCAAGGACCCGCACCCCGGATGAATGCGTAGCCAGAACCGAAGTCAGCAGTTCAGAATCCAGATCATAGATGCGGGGTAACAGATCAGCGATGGTGTGCTTGGGCGCCAGGTTCAGCATCACGGGTAGCGTCCCTCCCCACACTGCCGCATCCACCAATGTTACCCTCTGCCCCGTCTTTACGCGCAGCGCTACCGCCAAATTCAGCGCGATGGTCGAGGTACCCACTCCACCCTTGGTACCCCACACAGCAACAGTATAGGCTAATGAGGACTCCTCAAAACGCAATGCAGCATTGATGCGCACAATCAGTTCGGCTGCTGCGGCTGGCTTGACGATGTAATCATTGGCGCCGGCTTTGAATCCAGCGACCTTGTCCGCCACCTCCGCCCGGGCAGAATAGATAATGATGGGCACCTTGGCCATAGCGGGGATGCTGCGCAGGGTGCGACAAACCTCATAACCATTAATATCTGGCAGATCAACGTCTAGTATGACCAAGTTAGGGCGGTTAAGCTCTGCCAAAGCGATCCCAGCTTGGCCGGTAACGGTCGTAACGACCTCATAACCCTCTGCTTCGAGGGTTTGGCGAAGGTGGTGCACCGCATCCAGGTCTGGGTCAATAATCAGAATGGTCGCTGGCATTTGCCATCCCTCACCTAGGGCAACACAGGAATGCGCAGTTGGTAGCGATCAATGAGATACTTCTGGTTCACTGGCTGCGTGCTGAACCGTTCCTTGGCTTCTGGAGCACGCAACACAATGTCCACTACGCCTCCCATGTCATGCAGATGCTTGAGCACCAAAGCATCCTGGGGATCGAGGGCAAAGACGATAGCCAGTGGGCGTGCTTTCCCACCCACCTCTGCCTTGGCTTGTGTCTCCAGGTCCTGGGGTTGGACGATCGCCGCAATCTCCAGGTTCTGCAGGGCATTGAAGGTTACCAGTTCACCGCTGGTCGCATCGGTCTCTTGGACCTCAATGGAGAACAAGAGGTCCACGTGGTCGCCGGGCTTGAGCAGGTTGTTGCTGCTCATCAGGTCATCCGCAGGGAACGCCATCGCCACTTTGGTCTTATCCATGGTGAAGGCAAAATAGCCCCCCTGCACAGTAGGCGAGACGATATCGCTGCTCAAGATCATCTCGCCAGGGGCTAGGGAGTTCAAGGTTACCCACCCCACCACCTCATCCACCTTGCGGATGGCGTTCTCCGGCACGATGTCCACCGGCGCAGCACGGACCTCGATGTCCTCAGGCAAGATGATCTCGCGCATGCCTATGGCGCGGGAAGCAACCACCACTTCAACCGTAGGGGTACGCGCAGCCGGCGCAGTTGCCTGCGACGAGGCTTGCAGAACAGCCCAAAACGCCAGCACCCCAGCCAACAGTGCCAAGACAACCCCCGCTGCGATCCAAATACATCCCGCGCGTCTCTTCATCCTCTGCTCTCCTAACTAACGAATCAAGCTAATCGTCCTGTACCCGCCATCTGGACCTCCGCCTGACGGCCCAGCAGCGATCATGTACTCGAAGGTGCCCTTGATACCCTTTGGATTGCCGGTCGCGTACACGTTGGTCACCTTGAAAGCAGCGAACTTGACCACATGATAATACGATTGACCGCTATATTTTTCCTCAATCCGGTCAAAGACCGCGATTTTCAACACCTTGCCCACCTGTGCTTGCTGGATGACCGCTGCCTTGACGCCACCATCGCCGGCGATCCAGGTGTCCACGCGAGTGGCGCCGGACCAGCCATTGACCATCCAGTTCTTTAACTCGCTTGAACCGGCGGCGCCACAGCTTTGGGGATAGACGCAGGGCAGGTTGAGCCAGCCCCGGTAACTGCCTGAGATATTGCCCGTCACAGGGTCCATGTCCCTGTCATCATCCCAGATGGTGTAAGGAACGCCAAACTGGTAATTGAAGTTGCGAATGGAAAGGGGGGCAAGCCCACCCAACTCATTAATAGGCGCCCACTTTGCGGTTGCCCGCGCGCTGACCGTTACTTGGGGCAACCCCACCACACGGGCAAAGGTCATCGCTACGTCCTTATAGGCAACAACAGTAACCTGTGCGCCATTGATGATGACGTCACAACGGTCAGCTCCGTTGCGCTGCATGGCATACTCTTGGGCTGCCGCGCGTGCACTGGCTTCCGTGCCATTGTATGCCAAGACACGTGCACCCGCCATCGCTCCGGCATCAGCAGCGTTCTGCGTGGAACGCCGCTGTAGGTAGATGTTGCCCCCATCCACTACCAGAGCAAGCATGGCTAGCAAGCTAAGGAGCAACACCACTATAAGAACCAATGCCTGGCCTGATTCTCGATTTTGAGACAATGCTTTTCTCCCTATCATCCTCAAATTACCCTGTAACACGTTTGTTCAGATTCTCGATCAAACAATACCATTTGAGATAGCTTCGCACAATAGACAGCTATCGCGTCACAACAATGGTTCTCAACCCTCCATCTTCACCATCGCTCGGTGCACCGGGTATCACATAGCCCTTGAATTTGCCCTCTAATCCTTTTGGGTTACCCGTGAAGTGCACCGCTGTGATCTTAAAAGCGGCAAATTTTTTCACCCGATAGTAGGATTTGCCAGGATAAAGCTCCTGGATGCCATCATACACCGCGATTAACAACAATTGACCTACCCTAGCCTGTTGCAGCACCGAGGTCTTAGTACCACTGCTACCCCGTATCCACATATTCTGCTGCACAACACCCGGATATCCGTTGCGCATCCACTCTTTGAGCTGGCTTGCCCCGCCATCGCCACAGCTCATCGGATAGACACACTCCAAATTAAGCCAGCCTCTATACGCGCCGGAAATGTCGCCTGATTCCGGGTCCCGATCCTTTGTGTCATCCCAGATAGTGTAGGTTTGCTCATATTGGTAATCGAAATTTTGTACAGCAATCGGTGCGAGCCCATGGGCTTCTCGCACCGGTCTAAACGTAGCCGATGCTTGTGCGCTGACAGACACCTGGTTTATCCCTACTATCCGCGCGAAGGTCATGGCAACGCTCTTATGGGCAATGGCCGTAACCACGGATCCTTGGATAACGCTTGTGCAACTATCTGCTTGGTTACGCTGCACAGTATACTCTTGAACAGCAGCTTGTGCCTCCGAAGGAGTACCATTGAGCGCCAGGACTCGCGCCCCTGCAATAGCACCGGCATCAGCAGCGTTCTGCATGGCGCGTCGCTGCAAGTAGATGTTGCCACCATCTATGACTAAGGCGAGCATGGCTAGCATCCCCACAAGAAACAAAGTCACAATAACCAGTACCTGGCCCGATTCTCTTTTTCCGGAATTGCTTTCCATTACCTCATCCTCTCGACCATACAACAGCCGTCCGCTTCAGTATCCTCGGTACATCGTTGCTGCGCTGTGGAGCACCAACGACTGGCTTCCGATTGCTTGAGCAACGAGCGGGGTAATGAGATAAAAGCGATAATCCACCTCCACCCTGACCGTATCCTGGGTGGGGTAGGTAACCGTTACCGTCAATTGGCTGGTATCCAATCCTACTGCAGCGTTGCGCACCACGGTAGCGATCGCCGACGGGTCATTCTCTATCCCTATTCCATAGCGTGCGCCCTCGCGGGCGCAATTCGCCACGACATGATACGCATAGACCGCGCGGCCAAAGTCTAGAATAGACATCAGGATGAGCAACAAGACAGGCAAGATAAGCGCCAGTTCGACCAAGCTATCGCCGCGCTCGCGGCGATGCTTTATCCTACGGTTTGTAGTAACGGCTTTAGCCGTTATGGATGCCAGGACAGCCTCAGCCGTTGTAGTAAACCAGAACCATCGCTTACGCGCCATCTCAGTATACCACCATCTCTGCACAACTCTGCAAGCGGATCGTCCGCCCACCCAATAAGAAAGAACTGAGCAGGGCGAAATCATAAGACACCGTGACGCACATGGGCGTGCCACTGATGCCCGTAGAAGAAACGCTCACATTGCTTGCGCTCAGGGCAACGCCAGAGCCTTGTGCCTCGCTCAGCACGCGCGCCACGATGCCACTGCTGTCGGAAGGGTGCATGGCACCATAGTACGCGCCCTCCCGTGCGGCATTGGTGATCACGATGTAAGCATGGAAGACACGGCCCAGGTCGAAAACGCCTAAAAAGATGAGCATCAAGAGCGACAAGCAGAGAGCGAATTCGACCAGGCTTTGTCCGCGTATTTGCCTCACCTTGTCCATCTCTCACCTTGCTCGTTGCGCAATGCCCTCACCCCCCAACAGGCCAATAGAGCCAGCACGCTGGGTATAGTTCAGCCTGGGGGCAAGTTGCTGAGCGCCAGCCGTCAACGAATTGATGACGAATGTGCTGCGTCAGCATTCGTCTATTCATATCCCTATCCGTTGATGGCCATCCTTCACGCTGTAGGTTATGCTTACCCCTAAGTTGAACTGCGTCAAGCACGATATTGGCTGCCTCTGCCCAGGTTTGCGAGATGATACACCTCATTCCGCATAATGTTTGGAAAGCGTTTGTCACATTCCTCATAGAAAAGGTGGGGCAGAGCGCCACCTGACCATGTGCTCTGCCCCTTCTTGCCTGGTCCCCATTTGGATGGGCTTCTGCTCGCAGCTATTGCCCCCTCAGGACAGTACGGAGGCCAGTGTGCTGGCAATGTTGCTGAGCACGCTGCTGACATTCTGGCCTAACAACGCGACCGCAGCAACCGCAAGGATCACGATGAGGCCGATGATCAGGGCGTACTCGGTCAGGTCCTGCCCTTCCTCACGGCGCAGCCAGGCCCAAAGCGTTTGCCACAACATCTCCTCTCACCTCCTTTCTTTTTGATTTCTAGTGTGGTTTGTGGGAAAGCGGTTTTCTTCCAGATACTGGTTCAACATCTCCAGGCTGTAGCGGCGATGGCCGCCTGGGGTGCGGAAAGGTATCAGCAATCTCTGCCGCTCGATCTTGTTCAAAGTAAACAGACTAATGCGCAAATACTCTGCCGCCTCACGGGCTTTCAGTAGCACTTTCTTTTCGTTGTCCGTCACTTCCATCTCCTCACAGTTCAGGTTGTCGGATAGAAACGAATGGAAATGATGTGAAACTATTTGAAACTACTTGCAATATAGCCCGTTTTTTTCTTACTCAACGTGAAAGCGGCGTGAAAAGACGTGAATTTTTCGTGGAAACTTTGTTGTTACTCCTACGATACTGAATAGATACCTTTTACAGCCTGATTGCTTCTGCAACCGGATACGTGCTTCCCTTCGCCATGTGCTCCAACTTCCAGCGCTCATCGTTATCCCAATCGCCATGGCTACAGAACACATAGCCGCGATGGCGGACGGTGCGCAGGTAGATGGGACGCGCTGGGCATTCCTCGATCTTGCAGCGCAGGCTGCGGATATACGTGCGCACCAAATCAGTGCTGCCAACGCCTGGAGGATACCCCCAGACATGCTGCAAGAGGCGGGTAGCAGAGCAGGTTTCATTCGCATGGAGCATGAGATAACGCAGTAGTTCAAATTCGGTGGGAGTCAACATGCAGATCCGACCGTCTCTCTCCACCGTCATATTGTGGCAGTGCAGGATGAGCGTGCCGGCAATCAAGTGATCGCTAGGGGTCGAAGCCGGTGTCACATAACCCCGGCGCAGGAGGGAATCTCCGCGTGCAATCAATTCATGGATAGAAGAGGAGCGATGCGTATAGGCATCTGTAGCGCGCGCCAAGTTGGCTGGCTCCTCTTCAACGCGCAGTTGCAGGCAGTAGAAAAGCACCTGGGTCTGGTGCAAGGTGGGCATGGCTTTGAGGCGTTGATGGAGCTCAGCCGCACTGAATTGGGGGAGCACGGCATTCAATACGACTAAATCTGGGCGATAGCGCTCCGCCAGGCGCAAAGCATCCTGACCACTGCGCACTGCGAGCACTTGATGGCCCTGGCGCTGGAATTCTTGTTGCAAAAGCGTCCCTAAACTGGGATCGGCATCTGCTACGATGATGAAAGCCATTGCCCTTTCCTCCCGTCTGAGCGCAACCGATTCGCAACAGAAAATGAACCTTGCAGCAACTTCTCATAGGGGATGACGCAGGAAAGATGAAAAAAAGATGAAAAACAGGGGCAAAAATAGGCAGCTATGATTACAATTTTGTCATCTTATGCGTTTATCCCACGGCGATCAGCCCAAAATATGAGGTCAGCGTATGGCATTGGTAGTAGCCATGCTCTAGGTGGACACTACCTATCGTGTTAAGTCCTATGCTCCGCCCCTGGCCACACCTGTCAAGGTAACAACAGATGAACGCTTTTTCACACTTCCAACGTGTGCCTTGCGCAACCCGGAACCCCGCACATGCTGCTGGCGTAAGTCGCATCCAATGGCCAGCTATCAACGAATACAGTGCATCTGAACTCGAGACCTGAGTTTTGGCCCCCTCGCGATCCCAAGGCTCCCGGGGGTTTGTAGTACGCACTTCCAGTGCGCCTCTTAAGCGCCAAAAGCTTGCCCTGAGCGTAGTCGAAGGGCGCTTACTACAAACCCTTTTTCAAAC
>JBMFPM010000089.1:0-7314 GCA_049969135.1 Anaerolineae bacterium | reverse complement strand
CATAGATGCGCCCTTGATTGTGCCCAATCAAGAAGGGGCACGTCCGGTCGATCGCCAGATTACACGCCTTTTTGGCCGTTATGGTGCTGGTTGTTACCCTGCCTACCGCAATCGCCCTGGCAGTTGTACACGCGGTGAGGAAATTGTGGCCGAACTAGAAAAATGGGGCTTTGTACAGGACCCCTATATACAACAACGCATAGACGCGCGCAGCGTTTTTGAGGTCTATCCTCATCCAGCCATGCTCGCTTTGTTCTCTCTGGAGCGTACTATCCGCTACAAGGCACGGCCTAACCGCAGCCTGGACTCACAGCGAGGGGAACTGGCCCGACTACGCGAATACATAGCTCATCTGGAGCATTGTGAACCTGCTATGCTCAGCCCACCAGAAGTCATTGCCCGTGACTTGAGCAAGCTACATGGCAAGTCCCTCAAGCACTATGAGGATTTGCTCGATGCGGCCATCTGTGCCTATATTGCCTTCTATGCCTGGTATTGGGGTCCGGCGGGGTACCAGGTTTACGGCGACATGACCACCGGCTACATTTTGATACCCATGACGGATTGGATGCGCCAGCGCCTGGCAATGGATGCGTCATGAGCTTCAAGAGTTGCTTACTGCGCAATAGTCCAAGGCGTATCTATCGTAGAGGTACCTCCTGACAGCCAAAAGACCAGATTATTCACGTGCTCGGACAACACGTGCATACAACGCCCACGCTTTTTGACAATCGAGCAAAATGAAGTACACTATTATCCGTGGGGGTGGTTGAGTCCCGGTGGGCTCCGCGGTCTTCAAAACCGTCTGAGGGGTGCTGCAAAAGCGGCCCTGGTGGGTTCGACTCCCATCCACTCCCGTAACGCGCCTTAGCCGCGCGTAATCTGCCTTGGTTTCTTTTACTAAACATAACAATGTGCTTTCTACGATCTTTCGCAATATCATGACAGGTATTAAATAACATAATAATGATGGTTGATAAGAGCAATACAAACCGTACAAGAGGGATTACTATGAAATCTAGGTCATCGGTCTACGGAACTTTAAGCGCGGGGCTGCTACTGATTGGTCTCGGTGTGATCTTCTTGCTTAAGCTGAGCCTATTTCCTGCCATCTTGGCCGTATTAGGTATCTCGTCCATCGCCGCAGGGTTAGCTACAGGCCGGGGATGGTACAGCATACAGAGCGGTTTGTGGCTTATCGGGTTGTTTCTCCTGTTCCAATTCCAGATCTTCTGGCCGGGTATTCTTATTCTGATTGGCGTTTCTACTTTGATCGGTGCCTTGACCCGCCCTATGTTACGGAGTTCGACATCGCCGGAAAAAGGCGAGGAACAATCTCCACAGGGGCAATAAACGAAGGGCCGCCTCAAGAAGGCAGCCCTTCGTTTATTCTTCGCATAGGACTAGGGTTCTCCGTTGAGCCTTCGCAATAACTCTTCCATGTCGCCATCAAAATTCTGGATAAAGTGGTGAAAATCCAACACATCATCGTCACTAATGGGCTTTATCTCCTGCAAAGCTGCCCATTCCTCAGCATCGTCCTCAAGAACGGGTTCAAGCTCCTCTGTCTCGCTGCTGCGGATCGCAGCCATAATCAGCCCTCGTAACCCGCAAGCACTACAAGTTACGGAAGCGAGCCACACATCGCCATGGCGTTCGTGAATTTGCACGTCGCTAGGCTTATAGCGTCGCCCGCAGCCACTGCATTGCGTGTGAGCTACCAGATATCTGATGAGCATAGCCTGGATTGCTCTTTCCTCCTCATCCACGGCTCGCCTCCTAGTTTTACTCGCGCATACGCCCTATCAGCAGCCTTACTTGGCCGCCGGCTCTTCTGACAACGGCTCAAGGATCACGGTAACTTCCGGCACCAGCGATGCCATCAGTTTGATGGGAACTCGGTGCTTGCCCAGCAACCGGAGCGGTTCATCCAATACAATTTTGCGCTTGTCAATAGCACGACCTGTCTGCTTCTCGATCTCCGCAGCAATATCTGCTGCGGTAACCGAGCCATACAAACGGCCCTTTTCGCTTGCTTTGACTTTGAAAGTCAATGTGAGCTCAGACAGGCGCTCCGCAAAGGCTGCGCTATCCGTGCGAATCCGTTCCTCGCGTTGCTGTGCAATAGCTTGCTGCACTTCGGTGCGCCGAATAGCGCCAGGGGTAGCCAGCACCGCTAAGCCGCGTGGTATCAAATAATTGCGTCCATAGCCATCTGCTACTTTCTTGATCTCACCGGCTTTTCCCAGCCTCTTCACATCCTTCAGCAACAAGACTTCCATGCTGCTTCTCCCCTAGATAGATTACGCGAGTTTTGTTCCACAGTTGTTGCAGAATTTGGCACTAGGCGGATTCTCATGCCCACAATTCGGGCAAGCTGTCGTGCCAGCGAGTTTGGCGCCACAGTTATTGCAGAATTTGGCGCCTACCGGATTGGCAGTACCACACTGAGGACAAGCGACGGTTTCCGCAGCGGCGGGAGTTGGCTGCTCTCGTGCTCCCTTCATCGCCTCGGTGATCGCACCCGCCATTGCCGCGCCAATGCCCACTCCTGCTCCCAAACCAACGCCGGCACCTGCCAAACTTCCTGCTTCGCCCCCAGCAGCGGCTGCATCGCCCATGGCACGCGCAGCTTTGAACTGTATGTACGCCTGCATGTTGCCAATTGCGCCCATCGCTGCCCGCTCATCAATCGCTTTGGCTGTCTCTTCCGTTGGGCTGATCGAACTCACGTACAGCGTCTTCAGCGCAATGCCAAGGTTCGCAAAGTCGTCCTGTGACTTTGCTCGCACGCCTGCGCCAATTTCTTCATACAATCTCGGTAGATCAAAAAGGGATGCCTGCGTCTCACCCATCAGATCGATCAATTTCGATACAATGATGCTGCGCAAGAAGTTCGTGATCTGCGTCGTATCGTATAGACCTTGCCCGCCGACGATCTTGTTCACAAATAACTGCGGGTCAGCAACTTGCATGGAGTAGGTGCCGAATGCCCTAAGGCGAACCAACCCCAGCTCTTTGTCCCTAAGTGGGATCGGTTCCGGCGTTCCCCACTTCTGATCCAGGAACTCCCTCATGTTCACAAAATAGACCTCAGCCTTAAAGGGCGTCTGTCCACCAAAGGGAATACTCAGCAGATTGACCAGCAAGGGGATATTTGCTGTACTAAGGGTGTGTCGCCCGGGCCCAAAGGTATCTAACGCCTTACCATCCCGGAAAAACACCGCAGTCTGGTTTTCGCGCACAATCAACTGTGAACCCAAGCGAAAGTCCCCCGACCCCTGCTCAGGAATACGATGCACAATCTCGCGGCCTGAGGGGTCAACATACTCAATTACATCAAAAATTCGCGCCATCTTTCTCTCCTTTCAGAAATAAACTCATTTAGCTAACTTTCCTACGTACTCCCCAACCTGCAATACACTGCAGCGCTCACAGGCGCCCTTTATCCTCCAGACGTCGCCAAGATCACGTCCTGGCGCTTACTGAAGGTATCATTGACCTCCTCTAGCACCTCGAGCAGTGCATTTCCCGCCTTCACTACCTCCTCGTCTTTCTGAGCGGCAGCCACATCATCAATCAACGCCTTGACTTTGGCCACGCTATCCAGCATTGCTGCATCGTAATTGTAGAGTGCATCCAGTTCCGCTTCCTTGACCTTGACAGCGTCAAAAAGGCCAGCATAGCCATAACTGGCTGTCTTCAACCGGTCAATGAGAAACTGCAACCTCATCAGCGCTCGATCCAAAACCATGAGCACTCCGAGCCGGCCTGTACTGGCAAGTTGTGCTTCCACACGATACAGCCGTCGCATTTGTTCTTCAAAACCACGGGCTACCTGCAGCCGGACTAACTTATCTGCCTCGCGTCGCACCTCCTTGTCCTTATATCCTTTGTAGCCAGGAACCTCCTTGACCATCTCTTCGAGCTTGTTGCGAGCGCCCTGAATGCGCTGTACCAAATCCCCTGTCATCGTATAGCCTCCTAAGTTTTGATTGCTCCTCCTGAGCCCATCCCCCAATCAGCACAAATAGCACCTTTAGCACCCCGTGTGCGACGGCAAAAATTCAGTCCGCTGCGCTGCTCATCAGACAGGTTCCAAGAAGACATTACTAGTTTTATTGTACCGCACTTCTCCATTTATGCAAATTTTCGGGTTTGCCCAAACTGATAAATTGCACGATAATATGACTAAATCCAAGTGCGATAAGGTTGATGTAAACATGATGACGCCAACAAGTGAACAAGAAACAATTCAGAAAATATTGCAAGATAGCCATACCGTAGCGGTAGTGGGCTTGTCCAGCAATCCAGAACGACCCAGTTACGATGTCGCTCATTACTTGCAGCAGCGTGGTTACCGCATCATACCAGTGAACCCTAATGAGACAGAGGTGCTGGGCGAACGGGCTTACCCTGATTTGCTGTCTATCCCAGAGCCAATTGATGTTGTAGACATCTTCCGCCGGCCCGAAGCAGTTCCGCCCATTGTCGAACAGGCTATCCAGATTGGAGCTAAAGCAGTCTGGATGCAAAAAGGTGTGCGTCACGAAGAGGCCGCCGCACGAGCCCGCGAAGCCGGCCTGCTAGTAGTCATGGACCGCTGCATGATGGCCGAAACGAGACGGCTCATTGCAGAAGGATTGTTAGCGGATAGCAAGTCGTGAATGTCGAAAAGCGTCATGCTAAACCAAAATGGCATTTGCTCATTGGTGGAGCGGTTATCGCTTTAGTGATTGTCTATGTCATTCTTAGCACTTCGCAGGACACAGCGATTTATGCATTGACCATTAGCGAACTGAAAGCGCAAAGCCCTGCCATTTACACACAGAATGTGCGAGTCGGAGGTACAGTAGACGGCAATTCTATCGCCTGGGATGCCGGTACGCTCACTCTTCAGTTCAATTTGGTTGACGGTGATGAGGTTCTTCCTGTTATCTACAAAGGCACCCGCCCAGATATGTTCCGCGATGGCGCAGAAGCCCTTGTAGAAGGAAGGTATCAACGCAATGGTATCTTTGAAGCGACCAAGCTCCTTCTCAAATGCCCTGCCAAGTATGAAGCTGCTGCTACTATGACCGCTGAACGCCCTGAGCTATCTCCAGAAAAGTAGTATGGAAGGATTAAGCACCAATGGCTTACATTGGCCACCTTTCCCTATGGCTGGGCCTTTTTGCATCCGCATATTGTGCCTTGGCTTCTGCCTGGGGCGCATATAAGAGGGAATCAAAGTGGGTAGAAAGGGCCAAGAATAGCCTGCTTGCCGCGACCAATTTAATCCTTCTGGCCACGGCTATCCTCTTGTACCTATTGTTGTCGCGTGATTTCCAAGTGCAGTATGTCTATGCCCACACCAACGGTTATCAGCCCACCTTGTATGTCTTCTCCGCAATATGGGCTGGCCAAGAAGGGTCTTTCCTTCTCTGGGCGCTACTGTACAGCGCAGTGGCCGCTCTGGCCATCAAACAGAGGCAGCACTTACCCGGTAACATATGGCCGCACATGCTGGCCATTTTTGCTGTGGTTCTTTTCTTTTTTGCCTTGTTGCTGGTTACGGTGCAAAACCCTTTCACCCTATACCCTATAAGGCCAACAGAAGGAGCCGGCATCCTGCCTGCCTTGGAAAATCCGGGCATGGTCATCCACCCGCCTATACTTTTTCTCGGCTACGCCGCTTATGGTGTACCATTCGCTGTCACGATGGCTAGCCTCTTCACGGGGCAAGCACTGACCACCGGACTGAGTTGGCTGCGAAAATGGGGTCTTGTCGCTTGGCTCTTTCTAGGGCTGGGGATCCTCATTGGCGCTTGGTGGGCTTACGTAGAACTTGGCTGGGGTGGTTACTGGGCTTGGGATCCGGTAGAAAGCGCCTCCTTAATTCCCTGGCTTACCGGTACTGCTTATCTGCATTTGCTCCTGGCTCAAGAGCACCGCGCTATCTTCAAACGGTGGACTGCCGCTTTAGCTATTGCCACGTTTTTGCTTTGCTTTTTCGGCACCTTAGTGACACGGGGTGGCATTATTATTTCTGACTTGCATGGCTTCGCCCAAAGCATCCAACCTGTTGCCTACTATCTCATTGGGTTTATCCTGATAGTTGCTGCTCTCTCCGCGATTCTTTTCTACCTGCGACGACAATTGTTAAGAGACGAGCAGGAAATAGAGCAATTCTTTTCGCGAGAATCCAGCCTCTTGATCACTACTCTGCTTCTTGTGGGGCTGGGGGCAGCGATTCTCCTTGGAATTGTTTTTCCTCAACTCAGCCAAATAGTGTGGGGAATGCGTATCTACCTAGGTAGCTCGTTTTACAACCGCGTCTTCGCACCCTTGGCCTGTGGGCTTGTTCTTTTGCTGGGCATCTGCCCTCTGTTGGGTTGGCGAGAAACTCCACCGGAGAAGCTATTCCAACGCTTACGAGTCCCGCTTGCTGGCTCTTTTGTGCTGGGTGTATTGCTGTTTGCCCTTAATATACGATACCCCTACGCCCTCTTTTTCTTCATTCTTATCGCCTTCGCTACTTTGGCAACCCTCAATGAATTCGTACGAATTGTTGCTACACGCAGCCGCTTGCGCGCTGAGAGTATTCTCGCTGCCATTTTCCGCACTTATAGGAGCAACCGTCGCTTTTATGGAGCGCGCCTGGTGCATCTGGCAATCTTGCTTATCGCTATAGGCATTACCGGCTCATCCTTATACAAAAGTGAGACGCAGGCATCACTAGCCCGCGGAGAAACAACCAGTATTCAAGGCTACACCTTGCGTTATGAAGGTATGGAGATCATCCCTGAAGTCAGAAGACAACGCCACATAGCCACGCTGGCCATCTATCGCGGCTCCTCGTATGTTGGCACACTCAAGCCAGAGAAGAATCTGTACTGGAACATTGCTAACTACCTGACGGAAGTAGCGATTCGCAGCACGCTCCTGGATGATCTATATGTGGCATTGGATTGGCCTGAGGAAAATGGCCGCGCAACTTTTCGGATCAGCATATACCCCCTTGTGATCTGGATTTGGATTGGCGGGGGACTTCTGTTACTGGGTACATTGAGTGCTATGTGGCCAGGAGCAACCAAACGGAACGAGGAAACGTGAGCGCGACTAGTTCGGCACAACCAAATACCTGGGCAGTGGAGACTGAGGACCTGTGCAAATCCTTCGGGCACATCATCGCCCTGCACAAAGTCAATATGAAAGTGCCCTATCACCGGTTCATAACCATTATCGGGCCAAATGGGGCGGGCAAAAGCACGCTAATGCGCATTCTCTCCACGCTGAGTCGTCCTTCCAGTGGCCATGTACGTGTGAAAGGTC
>JBMFPM010000088.1:2866-7359 GCA_049969135.1 Anaerolineae bacterium | reverse complement strand
CGCGCCGATGGCCATGCCTTGGAGCAGGTGCTGATGAACCTGGCGGTGAATGCGCGCGATGCCATGCCAGAGGGCGGCATCCTGCGCCTGTCCACGGCGAAAGTGGAGATCAATCCATCCTACTGCCAGAGCCATCCCGAAGCCAAACCGGGGATATACGTCAAGCTCAGCGTAGCAGATACAGGCATAGGCATGGATGAAAAGACGCGCGAGCGTCTCTTCGAGCCCTTTTTCACCACAAAGCATAAAGGGACAGGCCTGGGTTTGTCTGTGGTGTATGGCATCGTAAAGCAACACGGAGGCTGGATCGAGGTATGGAGCGCACCAGGCAAGGGGGCAATTTTCGCCATCTATTTGCCGGTGCATCCCATAGGCAGTCCGGAAAGCACTGCGGTAGTTTGATCACGAAATTCTCATAAATCCTCACGCTACCTTTCGCTCTATTTCACGTCATCATCAGTGAGCCTCCCTGGCTACGTTCGTTGTGCTGATGAAAAGCCCAATGTACCATGGACAGGCGGCTGTGTCATCGCTCAGCCAGATCGCGCGAGGTAGGAGGTGTATGATGCAAGAGAACAAGCGCATATTGGTTGTAGATGACCACGTGGATGTGGTAAACTTGTGCAAACGCGCCTTGGTAGCCGAAGGCTACCAGGTCTTGGTTGCTTACAATGGCATCGAGGCACTGAAGCTTGTGGAGAAAGAAAAGCCTGACCTTGCCATCATAGATATCCTCATGCCAGGATTGGATGGCGTTGAATTATGTAAATCATTACGGGCTACTCCGGGCCTTGCAGATTTGCCTGTCCTCTTCCTGACCGGAAAGCACGATATCACGGATAAGGCGGTGGCTTTTTCTGCCGGTGCCGATGATTACCTGACCAAACCATTCGATGTCCGCGAGCTCCTTATGCGCGTGCGTGCGCTGCTGCGCCGGGCGTCGCCAACCTGGGGCAAGTCACAGCCCCGCGAGTTGGTCGTAGGCAACTTGCGCCTGGATTGCCACTCCTTTCGCCTCAGCACTCCAGAGAAGACAGTGTCGCTCACGCCCGTGGAGTTTGAATTGCTGTACTATATGATGAGCCATCCTGGGCAAGTATTTTCCTCGGAGCGGCTTCTGCGCGAGGTGTGGGGCTATCCACCGGGCATTGGCTCTAGCGATGTCGTGCGCGCGCACATCAAGAACATCCGCAACAAGATCGAGCCCAGCAGCTCACGCCCTCGCTACATACGCACCGTTGGACGCCATGGGTACACCCTAAACTGAAAAGCCCCAAAGGCGTTTACAGGCCTTTGGGGCCGCAACCTACTGCGTCAAGGACTCGAGCGCTTCCAACAGTTCCTCCGGAAGCACGAGGTAAGCCTGCCCCCCATAGAGGAGCACAAACTGCGGCGCCGGGGGTAACTGGTTCCACCGGGCAATCATGACATCCTGCTCCACCTTGGTGCGCACTTGCCCTTCCGTTAGGCAGGCAGAGAAAGCCTCTGCATCTAGATGCAATTCCGCAGCATACTCCTTGAGCAGCATCGGAAGGTCTTGAGCTTGGCTCCACTCTTGCTGGCGCCGGAAAAGCAAGTCATGCATGGGCCAATAAGCCTGCTGTACCCCGGCGCATTCGGCTGCCTCAGCAGCCTGGGAAGCTGAATCCGTCCCCGGAAAGTACTTGATGATAACGCGTACCTTGCCGGTATCCACATATTTCTCTTTCAGGCCTGGCCAGGTCTCCAGGAAATACTGGTAATTTTCTGCGCTGCCAAAATCAATGAACTCCAGCAGCAGAAGGGGAGCTTCGGATGTTCCCAGGGTAACATCGCCACTGTGGGTATAGCCAGGCCGAGCTGGGTTCGCTGCGAAAGGCACGGGGGTAGGCACTGGGTGCTCGTTGCGCAAGGCGGCTTCAATCACCTGCTGAAATGTGGCAAAGGACTCGGCTCCAGAAATATACCAGTCATTGATGAAGAAGGCAGGGATGCCCCTGACGCCCATAGCCAGGCCTTGTTCTGTTTCAGCTTGCACTTGAGCCGCTGTCTCCCCCGACTTCAAACATGCGGCAAATGCATCCGCATCCAGGCCCAGTTCAGCGGCATACTGCACAAAGCGCTCGGTCGCATCCGGGGTACTGCTCCACTCCTGCATCCGCGCGAAAAGCAGGTCGTGCATTTCCCAGAAAGCCGCCGCGCTTTGACGTGCAGCGCACAGCGCTGCTTCAGAAGCCTTTTGCGCCTGGGGATGGAGTAAGTATTGACGAAAAACGTGTTTTACTTTGCCGGTAGCAATATACGCTTCATACAGAAGCGGGCCCGTCTGTGCCGCATGACGGGCACAATACGGTCAAAGGAATTCCCCATACTCGAGCAACGTCACCGGAGCATCGGGATTGCCGCGATAAGGTGCTCCGTCAGCAGTAAACCCCACAGGAACCGCACCGAAGGGCGTGGGCGTAGGAACAGGGGTTGCCGTTGGCTTGGGCGTCGCTGTAGGCGGCAATGCGGTGGGCGTGGATGTAGCAGGGTTGCTGCAACCAATCGCCAGTCCTATCACCAAAAGCAGCGTCGCATGCATCAGATGTTTTGCCTTCATCTTTCCTCCAGACGATGAGCGCCTGTGCCAGGGTAACCTTCAGTCTGCAAGTGTAGCCCCTTTTATGCATCCTGTCAAACAACATTATTCTCATTTGTCTGCTCCTCGGCGTCTTCTAACCGAATTCTAACACTGTTCTAACGCCTTTCTAACACAGGGACGCTATTTATTTTCCTTGTAAAAACACCTTCTCAGTATATCTGCCCTTTACCGGCGTTGTACCAACACGGCGTGCAGGTGCATATGAGCGGTTCGCCACTGGCACCGCACGCTGGACATTGAATTTTGCATCATGGAGGTTAGGATATGCGACGGTTTTGGACACTTGTAGGCGTGCTGGCCATTTTTCTCTTCGTAACATTTGGCCCCCGTCTGCGAGTCATGGCGCAGACGGAGCAACCCCCTTCCTCCACCTCAGAGCTAACGCTCTACACGCTATACCCCAGCCGCATTATCGGCATTGGCGAGGAAGTCAGCATGGTGCTCAGATTGCGCACCAAGACGGTGGCTCAGGTAGTGCGTCTGTCAATACCGCAACTGCCAGAGGGTTGGACCGCCACATTGAAAGGGGAAGGTCACCTGGTGCAATCTGCGTATGTAGACCCAGACAATGAAGCCTCGGTAACATTGACTATCAAGCCGCCCGAAAATGCCTCCCCAGGGACTTATCATCTGGTAGTGCGCGCCCAAGGAGAGAGGGGCATAGCCGAACTGCCCCTGGAGATGGTCATCCAGGAAAAGGTACCTGCCAAACTCAGCTTTTCGGTAGAACTGCCCACACTCAAAGGCAAGCCAGACAGCACCTTCCGCTACAGTGCGACATTGAAGAACGAGGGTGAGGAGGACCTGACCGTGAACTTGGTGGCTGAGGCGCCGACAGGTTTCTCAGTCACTTTCAAATGGTCTGGCCAAGAAGTAACCAGCTTACCCATAGAAGCCAACCGTTCCAAGAGCATTAGCATCGAAGCCCGTGCCTATGCGGATGTAGCAGCGGGATCATATCCTATCACGGTGCGCGCGGTGGGCGGCAATGTACAGGCTTCCCTTGCCCTGACCGCTGAAGTGACCGGGCAGGTAGATTTGGTGATCACTGCGCCGGATGGGAGGCTTTCTGGCCGAGCCTATGCTGGGCGAGAAACGCCGCTCAAAATCATCGTGCGCAACAACGGTAGTGCTCCAGCGCGCAAGGTAGAGCTTAGTTCGTCAGAGCCATCGGGATGGGCTGTCGAATTCGACCCGAAACAGATTGACGAGATCCCCGCCGGGAAGGAAGTGGAAGTAACTGCCAAGATCCGGCCCTTTGAGAAAGCTGTGGCTGGCGATTACATGCTGACTTTACGTGCGCGGCCTGAAGATGGCTCTTACAAATCAGCCGAATTCCGCATTACTGTGCTCACTTCTACACTGTGGGGCGTGGTGGGTGTTGCCTTGATTGCTGTGGCAGTTGGAGTGGTAGCACTGGCTGTGCTCCGCTTTGGCCGACGATGACCACTGCCGGAGGTCTACCGATGAACGAATGGGTCATCGAAACAGAGAACTTGACCAAGCACTACGGAGACGTAGTGGCTGTGGATGGCCTCAATTTGGCCGTACGCAAAGGTGAGATCTTTGGTTTGCTCGGCCCTAACGGTTCGGGCAAAACGACCACCATTCTCATGCTCTTGGGACTCACCGAACCAACTGCTGGCAAAGTAAGGGTATTGGGACTTGATCCGGTGCGCCAGCCCCTGAGCGTCAAGGCACGTGTGGGCTACATGCCCGATGAGGTAGGTTTCTACGATGAGTTGACTGCTCGCGAAAATCTCATCTACATCGCCAAACTCAATGGCCTACCTCGTGCCGAGGCATATCGGCGCATTGACGAAGCGTTGACGCGCATGGGGCTGCACGAAGTTGCCGACCGCCCAGTGGC
>JBMFPM010000088.1:0-2856 GCA_049969135.1 Anaerolineae bacterium | reverse complement strand
CTCACGAGGCATGAAACAACGGCTGGGTGTGGCGGATGTCCTGATCAAGCAACCACAGCTCATTATTATGGACGAACCGACGCAAGGGCTCGATCCTGAAGGGGCGCGCGAATTTCTGCGCATTATTGGAAACTTGAAGCAGGAAGGCATCACTATTTTGCTCTCATCCCACTTGCTGCACCAGGTGCAGGCGGTATGCGACCGTGTTGGATTATTCCGCCGCGGCCGTATGGTTTTGGAGGGCACCGTAACCGAGCTGGCGCAGCAAGTGCTGGGCAGTGCCTACCGCGTCCATCTGCAGGCTGACGGCCCAGCCTCGGCATTGATGGAAGCGCTGCAGCGCCTCCCCGATGTGGTCAGAGTGCGCCAAGAGGACCACAACCGCTATGAGGTGGCAGCAAAGAGCGATGTCCGCGCAGAAGTGGCCCATGCGGTTGTGGCCGCCGGCGGTCGTTTGCTGACTCTGGATGTGGAGGTGCCAAGCCTGGATGACATCTATGCCCGCTATTTCGAGGAGGTAGAACATGTCACTACAGCGGGAAACGACAAGAAATGAGTATACGCGCGAAGGATCGCCATGGACCGGCCTATGGGCAGTCGTGGCGAAGGAAATGGCTGACCACCTGACCAGTGTGCGCATGCGCATCCTGGAGGTATTGATGCTATTGACAGCAGCCGGTACGGTCTACGCCGCGACGATGAACCTGCGCACGACCGTAGGCGAAGACCCATTCCTGCTGCTCAGGCTGTTCACCACGGCTTACGAACCACTGCCGGCTTTCGTAGGGTTCTTGGGCTTCCTCGTGCCCCTCGTTGCCATTGCCCTAGCTTTTGATAGCGTCAACAGTGAATTTAACCGCCGGACGATGTCACGTATCTTGGCACAGCCTATCTATCGCGATGCGCTTTTGCTGGGCAAGTTCCTGGGCGGGCTTTTCACCCTTGCCCTGATCCTCACAGCCATTTGGCTGCTGATTATCGGCCTGGGCATCGTTGGACTTGGGGTGCCTCCCAGCGGCGAAGAGGTAGGGCGCAGTCTCTGGTTCTTGCTGGCCTCCATCTTCTATGGTGGCATCTGGCTGGCACTGGCTATGGTGTTTTCCATTGTCTTCCGTCAGCCGGCGACGGCAGCGCTGTCCTCCATCGCTGTTTGGCTCTTCTTTATGATTTTCTGGAGCATCATCGCCAGCTTGCTGGCACAGACCCTGCAGCCGGTGCAATACGGCTTTGCCCAGGAAATCATCGCCCAGGCACAATTGGAGCTGGCACTCAGCCGGCTATCACCCAATACGCTCTATACGGAGATCATGCTCGCATTGATGCATCCTACGGTGCGCTCGGTGGGGCTGATTTTGCCCATCCAACTGCAAGGAGCAATCCTGGGTTCGACATTGCCGCTTCATCAGAGCTTGTTGCTCATTTGGCCCCAATTGACGGGGCTGATTGCAGCAACCATCCTCTTCTTCGCGCTGGGCTATGTGCTTTTCCAGCGCCAGGAAATCCGCGCCTGAGCTGGGCCAAGGGAACGGAGATCCTGGGCAACAAATCAGCAGCGCCTTCCAAGGCGAATTCGGCGCAGATTGCAGGCCGTGCAAACCAAAATGTGGGATTCTCCTGCATGGGTTGGACTAGGATCCAGCCCATGCTCTGTCATTCTTACATAGTCTGCATACTTTCCTCACATCAGATTCACAAAAGCCTCTGCTGCTTCAGTACACTATAAGCTGTCCGGTTCCCAAGCAGGATCGCACAAGATCCTGCAGGACAGATTGCTTTTCCAGCATGCATTCAAAGGAAAGAGAAACACATCTGCTAATCCATGTTGCTCACGAATGCAGTCTCGCACGTGTTGTGCTGTCGAAAAATCATCCTGGGTGAAAGGGAGGGGAACCCCAGTGAAACCGAATTCTCTGACGATCAAGGACGCGGCTCAATACTGCCGTGTTAGCCAATTTGCGGTATTGAGATGGATACAGCAGGGAAAACTTGGAGCATACAAGACCGCTAGTGGTCAGCTTTTGGTACCCGTTCAGGAATTTCAGGCTTTTTTGAAAACCTATAGCATGCCTATGGATAGACTTTATTTCCGCACCCAGGGGAACCCCAAACGCATTTTAGTCATCAGCGAGGAGGATGAACTTACCGAATTCCTCGTGCGTAGCCTGAGTCAGAGCAGCGTAGTCATCCGTGTCTTTTCTGCGCATGACTGGAACGAAGCGCGCTGCCAAGCCATAGCTCTGAAACCAGACCTGATCATCCTGGGGCCAACAAACCTCGACCCGGATGGTAGTGAAATGAGAACATGGTTGAAGCAGAGTCCAGCCTTTGCGCACACCAAAGTGCTAGCCATTGTGAAGGCTGATGGGCTGGAGGACATGCAATCCTGCGCAGAGAAGGGCATTGACGATGTTATTCAGCAGCCACTGGATGCCACGGTCTTGCAGAAAAAAGTATACGCTTTGCTCATAGACACATAAAGGGCACAAAGAGCTTCCCTCTGACAATCCCCGTGTTGTACGTAAAATGTGATTCTTATCTGTTGAGCATTGTCAGGAGTATAGGAAGGGCAAGGAACGTCTAAGTAACTGCTCCCTCACTACTGGCATCAGCTAAGGCGATGGATTTCATCGCTTCGAGGGCAATGCGGATAGCGTTTTCCTCGCCCCTGCGGAAGGCTGCCTCTCCCCATGCCGGCTTGACCTCAGTAGCTGTCCCATCGCAGGCAAAGAGAGCACCAGTGCGCCAGCCACGCACCGCCCCAAGGACAAAAAGGGTATCACTCTCCATCTCACGGTAGAGCAAGCCCGCTTGCTTCAACAAAGCCTGCAATGCGGCGTCCTTGGGGCCATAGAAAGC
>JBMFPM010000087.1:0-7378 GCA_049969135.1 Anaerolineae bacterium | reverse complement strand
ACAAGTACCTGATATGGATGTGCTATTGCCTGCATATTATCGCGTGCGCGGCTGGGACCCACAAACGGGGATGCCGACTCCTGCCAAGTTGAGGGAATTGGGACTGGAAGACCTGGCTTTTTCGTAGCGTCCGTTTGACCAAGTACCCCATTTTGAGTACAATAACTATGCTTGCCCCCATCGTCTAGAGGCCTAGGACACAGCCCTTTCAAGGCTGCGACGGGGATTCGAATTCCCCTGGGGGCATTTTCTGTATTCCCCAAAGAGCGTATAATGATTACAATGCTATCAACGGCCCTGACTTAGCATTGCTTTATGCGTTGTACGGAGAGGACAAATTCGCGTGCGAAAGACATTTGCCCTGATGCTTATCACTGCGCTCTTGCTTGTCGCCTGCCATGATGAACCCCTGCCTACCGCGATCCCATACCCAACCTATACCCCTTTTCCAACCTATACTCCGTATGTTACTTCCACGCCCAAACCCACTGAGGTCCCTTTGCCTGCCTTGCAGGGATGGCAAGCAACGCAGGTCGTGCAAGTCAGTGACGGCGATACCATTTCGGTTATCATCAATGGCCAGGCCTACCGGGTACGCTACATAGGTATTGATGCCCCGGAAGAAGGGGAACCATGTTATGAAGAGGCGGCACGCATGAACGCCTACCTGGTCATGCACCTGAGCAAGACTATTTACCTCGAAAAGGACGTCAACGATACTGATCAATATGGTAGGTTGCTGCGTTATGTATGGATCACCGGCCCTGATGGGTATGTGATGGTCAATGCCGAACTGGTGGCTATGGGCTATGCAAAGGCAGTTGCCTACCCGCCGGACGTAAAGCACCAAGCGCTCTTGACACAGATGGAGCAGCGTGCACACCAGGCGGGTTTCGTAGCGTGCTGGTCAACGCCAACGCCAACTACGACGGTGACGCCTACGGCTACTAAGCTGCCTACACCAACAGCGCAAGCAGCCACCCGCACGCCAACAGCGCCTGCCGGCTGCCCCCAGGGATGTATTACGCCCCCGCCGGGCTGTGTGATCAAAGGCAACATTAGTTCTAGCACCGGCGAAAAGATATACCATATGCCTGGTCAGCGCTACTATGACCAAACTACGATTGAACCTGAGAAGGGAGAACGTTGGTTCTGCACGGAAGAAGAAGCGATAGCCAACGGCTGGCGTAAGAGCAAGAGGTAACCTGACAAGCACTGCAAGGATCTCAAAGGGGACACACGGAAAGTGTTTAAAATCTTGTCACCCTGAGTGCAGCGAAGGGGTCTTGCGCAACTTGAGCCATACCTTCCCAAGTACTGCAAGAGGCTTCACTTCATTCAGCATGACACAGGGAGGGCTTTTTCAACACCCTCAAACACACGCTACTTTGGATTTCGCATTTTTATAGTTATAATCAGTGTCAAGCAGAGGAGAGCCAAGGATGGACGTCCTGTATCAGCTAGTACTGAGGTTCTGTGCATTTCTTGGGCTTGATCCAGCTACCAGCGCCGTGGTGCTAGCCACGGTAGGATTCATGTCCATGCTTGCAGCAGCGATGGCTTTGCTGGCTCGTGGTGTGACCAGCGCAGGGGAAGGCCTTGAGCGCATCCTCGAGGGATTACGGCGACTCTTGATAGGGCTTCTTCTTCTGGGCACGGCGCTCCTGATTGCCCTAGCTCTCTATTGCCTCACCCGAGGCACACTCACGCATATCCAGCATTGAGCTTGCCTCTCTGTCCCCTTACTTCCATACGTTGATTGCCGTCGCTATGGAGTACACAATAAGCAGTTGCCCACACACATAGACAACCCAGATGACGTCATTCACCGACTTCCAGGTATGGCCACGGATGACCCAATTGCCCAGGATGAAGTCAGAGGCTAGGAAGAGCCACGCCCCTATGGCAAGGGGTATAAAGCGAGCTTCGCCAATGGCAAGGGCAACGGCCAAAGCGACCATAACCCCAATCAGTAGCCCGTAGACCAGACTGCCCACATTGATCGCTTTACTTCCACCCGGTTTACGCACATAGCAATACCATGCCCACACGCAAAACGCCAAAATAACGAGCAATAAACCGATGAGATATGCCGTCATCTGATTGAACAGCGAATTGAACCCCAGGTGTACAAAGGCAGCGATGTAGAATAGATGGCCAATGCCAAATTCGATCATGCCAAAGATCAGTCGGTTGGGCACAGGAATCAGCTCTGCCATGATCAGATCGCCGACAAAACCAGCCGTCATGCCTAGAAAGATGAGGAGGGCATAGGTCTGCAATGGAGTGCTGCGTGCGCCTCCTTGCCAGCCCAGGAAAGCAGCCAGTACCAGCAATGCCGACAGGAGTATACGCAGAGGACGTGGAAGCCGGCCCGTCCTTTCCTCGTTGGGTTGACCAAAGGCAAGACCGCCTGCAAGCAAAATGAATTCTAGAATGAATACAGCATACAGAAGCCAGTCAAATGGATAGCGGTATGGTAATGGGAATATGGGGCACCTCCTTTACGCAGGTATGTACACCATGTGCTTGGATTATACACCGAGTACATTGGACATGTAAAGAACCAGCGAGAGGAGGGAATCTGTTGCGGCGAACAGGACGAAGGCCACCCAAACCGCTTTGTGATCAGAACGCCGAATATAGACAGCCATAGTGCACAGGCTGCTCGTGGCTATCAAGACAGGAAAACCAAAATGACCAAATCCTGAAAGCGTGGTGCGACTGTGTCCAGCAATGGGGTATACTTATAACGCTTGCCCCAGCAGGGTTTTTGTGTTACACTTATTGCAGATAATGAGAGTAGAGCATATGCAATTCAAACGGAGTGAGACCCGAGGGCATAGATAATGAAGAAAGCACTGATCCTGAGCATGGTCGTATTTCACGTGTTGGCGTGGTCTTCGGTAGTCTTGGCGGGGGCCTTCTTGCAGGTGCAGCCATCGAGCATCACATCGCCTGCTGAGAACTCTGTAGTGAGAGGGATCGTTCCCATAGTGGGTACGGCGGTGGACCCTCAGTTCTGGAAATATGAAGTGCACTTTGGCCCAGAACCAAACCCAATGAACCAGTGGACGTTGATTGGTGTGGTGCATGAAACCCAGGTCACTGATGGGCTACTAGAAACTTGGGATACTACATTGATCCCAGACGGTACGTATAGTTTACGCTTGCGTGTGGTCAATAAGACAGGCAACTATCGCGAGATCTTTGTCCACCAGATACTGGTTGCCAACGCTGCACCTACGGACACCCCCACACCTACGCAGACACCGTTGCCTACACCTACGTTCACACCAGCAGCAACGCCAACATTCATTATCCCAACGTCGCCGCTCACTCCGCCTACTGCTACGCCTACCCTGGCTCGGCCGACGCGCTCTGCGTTGCCCGAGGCGCTGGATATCAACGCCTGGCGCCAGTCGCTTTGCCTAGGTGTTGAACTGATGGTAGCTGTCCTAGTTGTTATTGCATTGATCTTCTTGTTAAGACGGCTATTCTAAATTCTCTTTCTGTCCCATTCTCGCCCATGGTTTTATCTGCAGGGGCTGGTCATCTCGACTAGCCCCTAGTGTTGTTGGCTGATCATGGAGGGGATGTGAAACTGATTGTTGGCTTGGGTAATCCAGGTTCTAGCTATGCCAGAAATCGCCATAATGTTGGTTTTCAGTGTGTAGAGCGCTTTATCAGACGGCACGGCCTCGCATCCGAAAAGATTATGTTCAAAGCCCTGGTCACTGCAGGCCAGATAAACAGTACCAAAGTTGTGTTGGCCAGGCCTCTGACCTTTATGAATCTGAGTGGGCAAGCGGTGCGCCCGTTATTGCGTTGGTACCATATTGCGCTATCTGACTTGTTGGTTGTCTACGACGATTTGGACTTGCCGCTGGGCAAGATTCGCCTGCGACAGCGAGGCGGTTCAGGTGGGCACAAAGGGATGCGTTCTATTATCGAAGCCTTGGGCAGCGAGGAGTTCCCGCGGCTGCGCATTGGCATTGGACGTCCCCTTCATGGGGATCCGCAGGATTATGTATTGAGTGACTTTACGCCTGATGAGAGTATCTTGATGGAAGACGTCTACGAACGCGCAGTCAATGCCATCGAGTTGTTCATTACCGAGGGAATTGTCGCTGCGATGAATAAGTGTAATGCACCAGGAGAAGACGAAAAGACTTGCTGTGAAACTTGATTCACTGCTTGCAACAATCCGAAATACTTCCAGCTATATCCATATTCTCAAGATTTTACGTGCATCAGCCCGTGGTCCTTCTGCCTTCAGTTTTGCCTGGAGGCTACTGGATGCTGCACGGCCTGCTGTGCTGGCTGCTCTGCGGGATGATTGGCGCGGCCCAGTTCTGGTATTGGCTGCTCAACCAGAACGCGCTCGATTTTTGCAGGAGCAGGTTAGCTTGTGGGCTGCTGATTCTACTAGTTTGTGGTACTTTCCAGCCCCAGATGCCCTATTCTACGACCGGACGCCTTGGGATAGGGAAACAATTCAGCGTCGCGTATCCGTGCTCTCTGCATTAGCTAATAGGGATTATATACAACCACCGATGATCTTTGCCTCTGTCTGGGCATTGATGACTCTAACCGCGCCACCATCCTTGCTATGTGCCGGGATACGAACTTTGTCGGTTGGGCAGACGATCCGCCTGAGTGAATTGCTCGACCACCTGATTGCTTACGCCTATGAGCCTGTCAGTGTAGTGGAGGAGCCCGGTTCGTTCAGCCAGCGAGGCGGCATCCTGGATGTCTACGCTCCCAATACACCCCAGCCAGTACGTATTGAATGGTTTGGGGATCAAATCGAAAGCATACGCACTTTTGACCCGGTTACGCAGCGCTCTTCTCAAAAGCTCGAAAGGATAACGCTCTATCCGGCGAGCGAAGCCTTGCCGGCCTCTGCGCAGGTGGCTCACCTGTGCACACAGGGGCTGGACATTGAAATGGATAACCTAGGTGCATCCCGTTGGCAACAAGACCAGGAGCGGCTGGAGAGAGGCCAGTATTTCAAAGGTATGGAGTTCTACTTGCCGTGTCTCTATGCGGAGCAGGCTACGTTGCTGGATTATTTGCCAGCAGAGTTGCTGCTAATCGCAGACGATTTGCCTGCTATTGAAACAGCAGCCGAAACATTGGAGGCTCAAGCCGCTGACTTGAAAGCTGAGTTACTGGAAACGAAGCAGTTTCCCCCGGATTTTCCGTTGCCTTACAAGCCATGGCGCGAACTGCGGCTAGACCTAGCTTCCAAAGTAGGAATTCACTTGGGTTACAACATACTCAGTGAGGAGTTAGAGCAGGAAGCGCTCGCTCCGTCTGAGGTGGAAGATACAGCATTTCACCTCGCTCCCAGCTATGGCGGGCGAGTTCAGCAGATGGTGGAGGATTGCCTTCGCTTCAAGGCTGAAGGGCAACGTATCGTGATCGTCTCCCGCCAAGCGCAACGGTTAGCCGGCATGTTTGAAGAAGCTGGGGAGCCAATCGCGCCCACAGAAACTGTTTTGGATGTGCCACCTGCAGGAAGCCTTACGCTGGTACAAGGTTCGCTGGCGGAAGGGTTTGTGGTGACAGAGCAGCGTGTAAGGCGCGCTCGTCTGACAGTACCTTCTGCGCCCTCTCTTACCCTACTGACTGACGCGGAAATATTCGGTTGGGCTAGGCCAAAACGGCGCTATTTCACTCGCAAGAGGCCTGCTTCTCCTGAATCTTTCTTCGCAGAATTGCGTGAGGGCGACTATGTGGTGCATATTGACCATGGCATTGGCATCTATCGCGGACTAGTGCACAAAGTTGTAGACAATGCACCACGTGAATATCTAGAAATTGAATACGCTGCCGGTGACCGCCTATATGTCCCGGTCAGCCAGATGGATCGGGTTACTCGCTATGTTGGCAGCAGCGATCGGGCGCCCACGGTCTATCGTCTGGGGTCGGCTGACTGGGCACTTGTCCGCTCCCGGGCTCAAAAGGCAGTACAGGATATTGCCAAGGACTTGCTCGCGCTGTACGCCGCCAGGGAGGTAGTAGAAGGGCACGCCTTCTCCCCAGACAATGTCTGGCAAGAAGAACTGGAGGCTTCCTTCCCGTATGAAGAGACAGAAGATCAACTGCGTGCCTTGGCGGAAGTGAAAGCAGATATGGAGCGTCCCAGGCCGATGGATCGCCTTATCTGCGGCGATGTGGGGTACGGGAAGACCGAAGTTGCTGTGCGCGCAGCTTTCAAAGCAGTTATGGATGGCAAGCAGGTCGCTGTACTTGTGCCGACCACCGTTCTCGCCCAGCAGCACTTGTTGACTTTCCAGCAACGCCTTGCTGCTTTTCCCGTAGAAGTAGCCATGCTCTCACGCTTTTGCTCACCGCAGGAGGAACGGAGGGTACTGGAAGGGTTACGTGAAGGCAAAATAGATATTGTCATCGGCACACATCGCCTCTTGCAGAAAGATGTAGAGTTCAAGGACCTTGGCTTGCTCATTGTGGATGAGGAGCAACGGTTCGGCGTGCGGCACAAGGAATGGCTGAAGCAGATGCGCCAGCACATTGATGTCCTGACGCTTACAGCTACTCCCATCCCACGCACTCTATACATGTCCCTGAGCGGAGTGCGGGATATGAGCACAATAGACACGCCGCCAGAAGAACGATTGCCCATTCGCACTCAGGTGGCGGAGTACAATGAGAGCCTGATCCGACGGGCAATATTGCGCGAGATGAACCGCGGTGGGCAGACCTATTTTGTGCACAACCGTGTGCAGGGCATTCGGCAGATAGCGCAGCGCCTACAGAAGATTGTGCCAGAGGCAAGCATTGCCATTGCCCATGGGCAAATGCCTGAGGAAAAACTCTCCCAGGTGATGTTGGATTTTGCTGCTGGTAAGTACGATGTACTGGTTTGCACCTCCATTATTGAGAGTGGGTTGGATATCCCTAATGTCAATACAATCATCATCAACCGTGCTGACACCTTTGGCTTGGCACAGCTTTACCAATTGCGTGGACGAGTAGGGCGCAGCACTGCGCAGGCATACGCATACCTACTGTATGACAAAAGGCAACGTCTGTCCGAGGTTGCGCGGCGTCGCCTGGAGGCAATCCTCGAAGCCAGCGAATTGGGCGCTGGTTTCCGTATCGCCATGCGCGACCTGGAAATCCGTGGGGCAGGCGAGATTTTGGGGGCACGCCAACATGGCCATATTGCTGCCATTGGCTTTGAGCTCTATTGCCGCTTGCTGGCACAAGCGGTGCAAGAACTGAAAGAAAAGGGGTTGCAAGCGGAAGCCGTAACTCCGGAGGTGACACTGCCACCAGTCATCGAACTGCCGCTGCAAGCCTACCTGCCCGATGATTATATCCCTGACGAAGCCCTACGGCTAAAATT
>JBMFPM010000086.1:0-7424 GCA_049969135.1 Anaerolineae bacterium | reverse complement strand
GGAGCCTGGGGATGGCGAGGTTCACCTAAGTGTCCCAACTCATGTCTGAACTTCAGATGGCTTTTTCATGACGGTGGGAAGTCAGTGCTGCGAACCCTGTTCGTTTGACATCGTTTGAGAAAAGCCATAGAATCTAGCATAGCAATTTATCAGGAGGATGAAAATGGTCGAACGCATTGTGCGCATTATCAAGTTGGATTTCTCTGTTTTCAAGGAGATCGAGTCTGATCCAAACGCGACCACGGAGGCAGCGATCGTAGTGGCTGTGGCTTCGGTATTGTCCGCTATTGGCTCGGCATTTGCCTCCAACAGGCCGGTGTCTGCCTTCCTCGCGCAGGTTATCGCTGGCCTTGTGGGTTGGGTCGTGTGGTCCTATGTCTCCCATTTCATCGGGCAAGCCATGTTCAAGAGCAAGGGCACAGTGGAGAACATGCTGCGCGTGATCGGCTATGCCAATGCCCCGCGTTTTTTAGGCATCTTGGGCTTTATACCGTGCCTTGGCGCGCTAGCCTCACTGGTTGGAGCAGTTCTGGCCCTTATCGCGGGCATTATGGCTATCCGTGAGGGGTTGGATCTAGAGGTTGGTCAGGCGATCATCGTGACCCTGGTGGGCTGGGTGGCACTGTTCATTGTCAGCCTGTTCATCAGCATCATCCTAGGTGTGGGAGCAGCAGGCATAGGGCTGTTGACTGGAGCAGTTACTCGCTAACTCTCTGTATTGCTGTAAGTGCCCTTTGCCCTTAGGGTTTGGAGTTCGTGTTGAGAGGGCTCAAAAGCATACCCATGCGAAATGGCAAGGGGCGAGGTGGTTCGTAGATTACAATGAGGGATTCATGTTATGCCTATCAACGAAGCTGAACTAGCCACCCGCGCCGGGGATTTGATGCGCCAGGGATATCACTGAGCGGAAGCGATTATGCTCGCCGTAGGCGGGCATTTGCTAGGTGACATTTCCTTTCCTATGTTTAAGATGGCCAGCATACTCTCCGGTGGCGTGGCTGGCACGCGTCAGGAATTGTGCGGAGCTCTGAGTGCAGGTGTCATGGTCATTGGGGCACTCTATGGACGTACCCGACCGGGGGAAGATGAGACTGTCGCTCGGGCATTGGCGGCACGTTTCCGCGAGCGGTTTCAAACCACTTTTGGCACGACCCAATGCGCTCCCATACGTCAGCGATTTGAAGTAGCAGGGAAGCGCGGCTTCTGTGCCCCGGTGGCTGAGCAAGCGACCACATTGCTGTTGGAAGTACTGGCTGAGCAGGACATCGAACCATCGGCAAGATCTAGCACAGGCGGCTCCCATGCCGCCGGATAGCTGCCAAGAGCGAGAGAACCTCTCACAAATTTAGCAGAGGCGACTCCCATACCCGACACTAGGCGGCATGGGAGCCCGGTCTGCTCGTTTTTGGATAGCTTTTTAGCCGTTGTGCCTGCTGTGGCGCTTTCTTTGCATAATTGACTGCAAAAGACGCCATAGTGTCAACGGTGCAATCGAAGCCACCGTGAGTGCGGGCACCAGGTATGGCGTCTTGGTCGTATAGTGCAGCCGTGCATGCCGCAAGTTAGCCAGGAATTCCTGCGGCGTCTGAAATTCATCTATTTCTGTCCAGGCACGGCCAATTTCGCAGGCAAAATGCCCGTCAGAGCCACCAGCCACGGGAATGCCGTATCGTGCTGCCAATTCGCGGGTGCGGCGGTCGTCCACAGCGAAGGGCGTCCGTGCATTGTACCCTTCAAGCAAATCCACCTCGTTCAGGATTTCATAGAGCTTATTGGGGGCGATTTTGCCCGGCACGCCTCGCGCCAAGGGGTGGGGTATGAACACCAATCCTCCTTGTTCATGGATGCGTGCGATCGTCTCTTCTGCGCTCAGATGCGGAGGAATCCGTTCCTCGATGAATAGGGCACCGATGCCACCATGCAGCGTACCGATCTCCTCTCCCACGATGACTCGAAATGGTGCCCATTCCCTCAGGCGGAGGGCGCCTTCGATTTCATCGTGGTCGAGGATTGCTACGCCATCTAACCCTTTGCGCTGCACAACAGCGGATAACCTTTCCAAAGAAAGGGTGCAGTCATAGGAGTAGCAGGTGTGGATGTGAAGGTCTAGGCGCATAGGTCAGCAGTGGTTAGCAATTGGAAGCGCTGGTTTGGCCATTGGGATTTGAGCATGAGCCATTACCAGGCGGTTTTCACCCGTTCTGCAACGATGCGTTCGTAGACGCGGATGGTCTTTTGAGCAATACGTTGCCAGTTGTATTCTTCCAGTACCACGCGGTATGCATTTTCGGCACGTTGTGCAGCCCAGTCAGGGCGAGCCAGAGTGTGGTTGATGCCCCAGGCCAGCGACTCGGGATTATCCGGATAGACAGTGATACCCGTCTCGGCGTGTTTGACCACCTCTTGTAGCCCCCCGACCAGGGAGACCACAACCGGCACTTTGGCAGCCATGGCTTCTAGGGCGACAATTCCAAACGGTTCGTACAGGCTGGGAAACACGGCGCAGGAAGCCACTTTGTAGAGGCGATCCCGATCATCATCGGAGATAAAGCCGGTGAACAACACTTTGTGGCCGATTCCCAGGTCCCAGGCACGCGCCCGCAATGCTGGGAGCAAATCGCCAGTCCCTGCAATGACAAATTTGGCAGCCGGGTTCTCAGCCAGCACGCGCGGCACTGCTTCGATCAAAACGTGTACTCCCTTTTCATGCACGATGCGTCCTACGTAGAAGACGATTTTCTCCTCTGGCAAGGCGTACATGCTACGGAAGCGCGTCAAGTCCACTCCGTCTAGTCGTTGAAAGCGCTCTGCATTCACGCCGTTGGGAATGACATCTATCTTGTCCGCTGGTGTCCTGAAATAGCTGATCACTTCGTTAGCCATGTATTGGGAACAGCAGATAATACGCCAGGACTCGTAAGTGAGCCACCACTCGGCACTGTGGATTGCTTTCTGCATATCGGTAACCAGATTCCCGCGTGCACGGCCTTGTTCTGTGGCATGGATAGTGCTCAACAGGGGGATGCGGAAGTTGCGTTTCAAGGCAGTTGCGCTAAACGCCGTCAGCCACTCGTGGTTGTGGATGAGGTCTATGCCTTTTTCCTGACAGAGAGCACCAGCTACCTGTTCCAGGCGGATGTTCGTTTGCCAGACGCCAGTGTAGAAATCGGGCATGGGCACATCGGGAGGGTCCACGCGGTGTACAGTCAAGCCATTGTGTTCTTCTTTTGTCTCTCCTCCTGCCCAACGTGGGGTGATGAGATGCACCTCGATTCCCGCTTGCACTAGCGCAGGCACAAGTTCCGCGACATGGCGACCCAGTCCCCCGACGACATGAGGTGGGTACTCCCAAGACAGCATTAGCACGCGCATGTAGCAGACTCCTTGCGTTTCAGGTCAAATCTCCAGTCTTCAATGCACCTAGAGGGTCTTATTGCCAGGTGCGCACAAACGCATTATACTGTAATGCAATGGCAACACCAAAGGAGGAGATATGGAGAGCATTGCCGAAGCTATTCATAAGGTATTGGTAGATGGGGAATTACCGTGTGCCGCAGCGTTTGTGGTCGCGCAGTGTCTGGGAGTGGATCCCTTGGAGGTAGGCAAGACAGCGGATGAGTTGGGAGTGCGGCTATCCAAGTGTCAGTTGGGCCTCTTTGGCTATGGCCCCAAGGCGGAGGGCAAGCATCGCCGTGTAGAACCGATGAAGGAGATACCTGCCGAGCTTGCTGCTGCGATTAGAGCGGCATTGGGTGCAGATGGCAAACTGTCCTGCACCGCTGCCTGGCAGATTGCTGAGGAGTTTGGGCTACCCCGGCAACAGGTGAGCAATGCAGCAGAGGGGTTGGGCGTGCGCATTGGGCATTGCCAGTTGGGTGCATTCTAGAGGATCATCGGTTTGCTATTGGGGCGTTGTGGGCACAGCCCATTTCGGCCTCTTGTTGTAGGCTGCGAGTTGACGAGGGCGGTGCTCCGTTGTAGAATCGAAATGGAAGGAGAGAAGGAGGTGCGTATGGTTATCCGGGACTTTCGGCCAGAGGATACGGAAGCGTTGGTAGAGATTCTGAAGGCAAACCTGCAATATGGGGATCCGGCCACAGAAGGCCCGGATGCCATGCTGCGGGTACATCAATGTCCGGCGGCTGTGTTTCTGGTGGCAGAGGAAGATGGCAAGCCGGTGGGCCTGATCCGTGGCGTTTATGATGGCTCCAAAGCGCTTATCCACATTGTCTCTGTCCATCCCGCTTATCAGCGACGCGGTATTGGCACAGCGCTGGTGCGCGAGACAGCACGTCGGTTTAAGGAGCGGGGAGCGACGAACCTGGCAGTTACCGTGCCCGGGGATAACTTGGAGTTTTGGAAGAAGCTGTCATTCCGTATGACCACGCGGATTATGTTTGCGCATCCCATAGATAGTGTGATCGAAGGATAGTGTTTAGCGAAGCTTTCCAGTTGCCTAACGAAGAATAGCTTATCTTTTTTGTTTTTTGACTGGCTGTACTTTGTCCTTGAGCCGCGTGTACAGAGCGAGTAAATTTTCCTGGTGCAGGTACTGCACGAGGCCATCGAGTGGCACACGCGATTTGCCGCAGGACTCGATGTCTATGCTTGCCAGGGCGGATTCTGGAGCACCTTCTTGAATCAGCTTTTGCACTTTATCTTGAATCACCTGCAAGTAGTGGAGGCTGGACTCAATTTCCTCAGCTAGTTCCCCCTTAAGCAGCAACACCCCATGTCCTTGTACTACGCTTTCAGGTTTTAGTGCGCGCACCGTGCGCAAGGATTGCGCAGTGGCATCGAGGTCGCCCCAGACGATATAGGGTACGGGCAACACGGCATCGCCGGCGAACAAGATGCGATCCCCTTCCACCATCACACCGATGGAATCGTGGGTATGTCCAGGGAGGGGCACGAGATAGAGCGAACGGTTGCCAAGGTGGATGAACATATCATGCTCAAAAACGATGTTCGGCAGACGGATTTCGACCTCAGCTAGAGCCGGGTTGTCCCTCTTAGCCTCTGCCAGGCTCTGCTCGCCCCATTGCAGCAAAGTCTCACGGCAGAGGCGGTGCGCCACAATCTCTGCCTCGGGGAATAAATAGTTGCCATTAGTATGGTCGGAGTGGGAGTGTGTGTTAATGACATAGCGGATAGGACCCTTGCTATGCTGTTTGATAAAAGAAAGCATCTCCCGGGTCTCGTGAGGAAAAGGGAGAGTATCAATGACGATGGTGCCTTCTGAAGTTAAAATAATGCCCGCAGTGACTTGAGCATAGATGTCACTGTTAAAGGTGTATATGTCTTCAGCGACTCGATCCCTTCTCATGCGGTTTTCCTCGTGCGTGGATGTGGTCAGCGAACAAGTTCACGAAAAAAAGCGCCTCCGCCGTGCCGTGTGCGCTTTAGTTTCGAACCTGCTCTCGCAGGTGGGAATCTAACCTCTGCAGTTTTGCCTCACCCTAACGGGTTACTACAGCCCCGAGAGGAAAGCGATCCCCGAACTAATGAAGTGTTGGCTCAAAACCTCTGGCGCATCACGAACACAGCAGATGACGCAGCCAAATATTAGCATAAATGGTTCATAATGTCAAATTCGCATTGTGCTTGAGAGCAACTCCAATAGTCCGCATATAGCGCTTCATTTTCGCGCGCCTGCCAAGGCTTTTATTTTCCATTTTGGCCCGTTGCCTGACGCCTCTGCCATACTGACCACCCGATATACCCCACAGCCGTAAGCCAGAGCACAACAAAGATGATCAATAGAAATGGATTGCTGCTAGAGCTTTCCCCTGTGGATGCACTTGTCGGCATTCTTGTCCTGGTGGGAGTGATTGAGGGCAAAGCGGTTGCTGTGGGCAACGGAGTATCTGTCGGCACAAGAGTTGGGGTTGGCACAGGCGTCATTGTTTCCGTTGGCATTGGCGTGGCGGTCGGTATAGGTGTTTCAGTTGGTGTTGCCGTTGCTAGGATGGTCGGCGTGGGAGTCGGTGATGATGTTGGCAGCGGAGTGGGCGTAAATGATGTGGTCGGGGTTGCGGTTGCTTTGGGCGGGATGACGGTCAAGCAAGCGTCGTCCCAATAGGATACATTGTGGGCTACGGCAAATTCGGGTTGGCCCTTGGTGTAGACAGTGATATGATCGGCTGCTGCTTTAGTGGTTACTTTCAGTTGTACCCAGGCGTCGTAGGGTAGCCCTTGCTCGTTGACCCGGCGTGTCTCACGGTCGATCACCGGATCAGACCATACCATATCTTCAGGTGGTGGCGCGCCAAACCCCGCTGGTTCCCGGCCATAGGGGTCAATTCCTACCCAAACGCGATAGTTCCCCGGATGGTTCAGGTCAGAGACCAATTCTCCGCCAGATGTCGAAGCCTCTTCGCCGGTGTATATCTGTACCCAAACGGAGAAAGTAACTGTGCTGCCTTTCGGTACGGCAATGCGCTGATATATGCCCGCCATGTGTACGGCGTAGCTGGAGGAAAACTTTTGCGAGAATCGCCCCGAGTGCACGCGGTAAGTTGAGTAGCGTCCCAAGCGGGTAATGTCTTCTATATCGAATTCTGCCTCTTGGCTATAGGATGCATAGCCCCAGACGCTCCACGGATTCCAGCCAGTGGCGACAACAGAAGAAGGCCTGGTACCCAAGTCTCCTGTGTTACGAGAACCCTCTTCGAAACTCGCATTGGCTATGCGGTTATCGGAACACGGTTCTTGAGCGGATAAGGTGATGGGAGATAAGGTCAAGATAAGGAAGGCGAGCATAATGCAGATGATCTGGTGCCTGGGCATGATGACATTTCCTCCCGTAGTAAGGATAGAATAGTATCATTATAATACCTTTGGCTTGGGTGGCGAAATGGGCGCCAAGCTAGCTCTCTTTGCTGCTTTCTCCAAACACCTGGGCTTCAAAGCGGTAGAGTATAGCTCCTTTCTGCCAGGCATCTGGAGGCAATCCTGCTTTGAGGCACACTTCCCGCAGAAACTCATCGCGATCCCAGCCCCATTCCGTTGCCACCTGCGGCAGGAGCACACCTGCGTATGGACCACGGATAATATATAGCCCGTCCCTGCCTATCTGGATTTCATTGACATCTTGGACCAGATACAGAGGGGAGAGCACGGAGATCTCGATCTCGATATCCGCCAACTCACTGGCTTTGACAGGCGGGAAGCGGGGGTCCTCCACCGCTGCGGCAATGGCCATCTCTTGCACCGTGCGGTACAGTTCCTGGTTGCTCGTCATGTGGCCGATACAGCCGCGTAACTGTCCCTTTTTCTTCAGAGTAACGAACGCACCGCTTTGTTGCAGTAACCCTGGGGAGCTGACCTCGTACTTAGGGATGGTTCCTTGGCTCAAGTATTGCTGCAGAGTCTCGCGGGCAATACGCAGCAAAGTTGCTTTCTCTTCCTCATTTAGCATCAAC
>JBMFPM010000085.1:0-7439 GCA_049969135.1 Anaerolineae bacterium | reverse complement strand
GGATGCCCCCTCTAAAGCGGCCTTGGCTTTGAAACGACGATGAAGTTGTTCGTCAATCTCCACAGAAATAATGGACCTGGGTACATTTTCCGGAATCTTCGTTGTTGGAACTAGGCCAGATGGCCTTGACCCCGGTTCGGGTATCCAGAGCTCTTGCCCAGGCAGCAGTAATATTGGTTCGGGGAGATCATTAAAGTGGATGATTACCGGATAGAGTTCGGCATTCCCGTAATATTTCTCTGCGATGTTGGGTAGGTCTTCCCCTTCTAGCACAACATGGGGTAAGAAGTTATTGCCCCAGGCGCTTACCCATTTGCTGATCAAGTCATTCACAATGCTGGTCATAGAAGCGTTGATATAAGCCACACGCGCCCTGAAACGCCGATAGAGGGATTCATCCAGTTCAACGGATATCCTTTTTGCAGCCATTGGGTCCTCCTTGAATTTTATGCTTGGTCAAAAGAGCAAGTTTCTGTGCTGCTCTTGCCCGAATGGAATCAGTCATCACCAAACAAATCGCTAATTCCGATCCCTAGTTCCTGAGAAGGTTCGCCTTCCCCCATGGCTTTGTAGAATGCTTCGTCATACTGACGAGTGCGCAAAGAAATGGGCATAGGCACCGCATGGCCCATGATTAGGACCTCCTGGCGTGTATCCAGGCTTTCCAGGGCACCACGAAGCGCACTGCGGTTGCTCACACCGGTCAACACGGCGTCAATATCGCGTTCTTCCGTCAGCTTGCCTGTAATGCGCGTGCCTAACTGAGACATGACTTCAGGATCAATACTGCTAGGGCGCTGGTCAATGACCAACAAAGTGACATTGTACTTGCGCATCTCGCGCGCGATGATGCCAAAAGTTGTCTGACGGGCAACGGCAGGGTTGAGAAATTTGTGCGCTTCTTCGATGGTAATCATCAATGGACGTGGCTTGTCCTTGGGGTCTTTGCTTTCCTCATAGCGGCGGGTTTTCTCTTCGTAGCGTTGTCGGACCCGCCGCGTGACCAAGTTTGAAACCAGCAGGTAATCCAGCACGGAATTGTGGCGGCCAAATTGAAGGATGACATGCTTTCCTCGATCAAGGGATTCGATCATGTCATCCAGTGCGGCAAAGGGAGCTTCTTTGACGATATATTCCTGGCGTTGTAGCCTCTTCAGATTGCGCTGCAGGCTGCTCGCAGCACCGGCATGAGCGCCGCTGTTTTTGCACCATTCTTCCAACTCCTCCTGTGTCATTTCCAGGAGTTTAAGCAGCCATTGGTCGCGGAAGTGGTCTCGCAGAAGGCCAATGGTTGCTTCGGCGGTCTGGCGTAGGTTTAATTCCTCGCTGAGCAGGATCACATCCGCCTCTTCGATCTGATTCAAACCGATCTTGAGCGTCACATCGGCATTGCGTCCTGAACGGCGTGCCAATCCCTCATCCAGAGAGTAAATGAGGACCTGCGGGCCAAAGATCTGACGCAGCCCTTTCACCCAGCGACCATCCTCCGTTTGTTTGTCAAAGGCATATTCATCGTGCATGTCAAAGATCAGGTTGACCGCCACTTTGCTTTTGATCACGCCACTGATGACCAGCCGTGCTAGGAGGCTTTTTCCCGTGCCTGATTGACCAAAGATGCCGTCGGAGCGTTCCACAAAATGTGCCAGGTTCAGGCAGATGGGAATATCCATCGTTAGCGGCGTGCCCATGGCGAAGTACACTCCACCTTCTTTGCCAAAGACGGTGGCAAAATCCAATTCAGTGGCTTCGCGTAGTTCGGCAAAATGCATGGGTATCGTCTTCACCGGCTGTGGCCCGCTGCGCATTTCCAATAAGGCACGAGGATCGGACTCGTCAGGTTTTTCGAGCATGAGCATTGGCCTTACCTCGACCGTAGCATACGTGCTGGTACCGGTCAAGGTACGAGCGATAAACGGAGAGGCAGTGCGAGGCGGATCGCTCAGCAAGCGCGGATCAGTCGCTCTCAAATGGATGTCAGAGATCAGGCTGAAATAGCGGTTACGCTGGCCTTCCACAACGACAAAACTGCCAATACGCAGTTGCTCGGTGGTAATGCCGGGGTCTAGACGCACCGTAAGCCCACTGTTGAAGGCTCCATCTACCACTATACCTAGCCTTTTGTTGCTCATAGTTACCCTCTCCGTTCTGCGATGGTAGAAGCCTCTCCTGGATCAATCGCGTAGAGAACAGTTAGCAATGCTTCATGATCGTTCTTGAGCAAAGCGGCAATTTCACGCGCTGCCGCGTCAAGCCAAGCACGGTCGCTTCCACGCTGCCGATACACCTCGCGCACATTGGCTGCGAGCACTTGCAAAGACGAGACTGGGCCACTGTAGGTCAGGAGCAAGCGAAAATACAAGAGTAGGTCCGTGAAACGCCGCATTTCCTCAACCCCTGCCATATGTACGGAAAAGTGCAAGGGTGGTGGCTGAGGGGGCAGGTGCTGCCATACCTGGCCGGCTATAGAATAGCCAACCAAAGCGGCGCCGAATTCGGTGCGCAATGTGTGTTTTAACTCTGGGTGTTCATGATAGATAGCTTCGTCGAACACTGCGTCGGTGCTGCGGCGCACTGCACGGCGGCCTGGATCGAGGCCAACCGTTTGGCCATAAGTGACCACCGCGTAGAGTTCCATCGCTTGTGCCGGCAGAGATACGGCAACAAGGCTACCTAGTGGTGGGGGACGGTTGAGTTCAAAGCTCTCGGCTACGAAGCTTGTGCTCGTCGTTTCGACTATCTCGCCAATCCTCATACTCCGCGTCTCCTCTTGCTATCATCCTTTGCTGAGCGGGTTACCCACTGCCCACGCAACCCCAATGCCCGTTCGACCAACTCCTCTATCAAGCGCCTCTCGGCCGTCGTGATGACTGCCTGTTCATGTGCTTCCAACAATGCCGGAGGATATGGCGGAAAGCCAGGGCTCCGCTGGCATTGGTCATAAATGCTGGCATGAAGCAAGCCCAGCAGTTCCGCATCCGCGCTTACCCAGTGCGGCACTTCAACGCGCACAATTTCTCTACCTACATTTAAGTAGAAGAAATCCACACGGTGTTCGCCATATCTTTCGAGGATCTGTGATGAACTGGCAAACAGTTCGGAGCGCTCCCCTGCCGCCAAGAAGTGGAACAAATCGCGGTCGCGAATTTTGGCTAGCGCCAGGCATAGATCACGCGCGCTGCTTTTGCAGTGTTCGCATTCGTTAGGCAAATCCTGACAAATCCACACTCGCAGAGAGTTGGCGACATCACGGCTGTCTGTATAACTGATGTACCCGGCCAATGGAATGCCGACTTGTCGCAAGGAAGACATTGCCTCCAGGAAGCCATAGAGAAGCTTGTCTTGTACTTCCTGGCTCTCGTTTTGCAATGTCCACAGAATAAGGGGGCCATCGCGCAAAGCTACGGTGGGCAAGTGCCCTCCTGACGAGCAATAGGCCCTATTCTGTATCACCTCTTGCAGAACATGTAGGGACTCTAATTCCATGCGCGCATTCAAGAGCACGCCTTCAACGGGCACGTCGCGTTTCTCTGGAAAGAGGTACAGATCGTCGTCGAGAAAATACAACTGGCTCTTGGCATCCAACACAGCATCCGAGTAGCGCCCATAGGTAAGAGCTGCATAGCCAACGTTGAGTACATAGAAACGGACAGAGCTATGGCGATCGGGTGGGATGGAGGAGGCGTCAACGCCAATCACGCAGAAATCTGCTGGTGCTGGAGGAGCAGAGATCACGCGGTATAGAGCCCCATAGGGGATAGCAACCAGCCAAGGGAAACGAACCTGCCGCTGGCGTTGCAGTGCTAGCTTTTGACGCAGCGCATCCACCGGGATGCTGCGCAGCAAGGCCTGTGCTTGTTCCAGAAATTCTTCCTGGGCTGGCGACAGGGCTACCACCGTGCGCGCCATGTGCTCTATTTGCTCACTGATCGTTCCCAGTTTCAGCGGCAATCCGCTCTCCTCCATTTGGATACGTGAGGCGGGTTGTCAAGTGCCACCTCAATCCGTTCCACCGACTGTCTCAGTTAGCGCAAGATACGCTCATCACCAACGCGCTTGGTAATGCGCTTGTCATCCAGATGCTCCAACAAAGCTTGGGCATACTTGCGGCTGGTCGAGAACATATCGCGCACCTGTGCCAAAGTGATACGCCCTTCGCGTTGGAGATGCGCCACAACGGCATGTATCATTTTCTGATAGGCTTCTGCAGAGAACAGCACAGTATCGCTAACTTTCACCAATTTTCCCTGTTCGATCAATGCCGCGAGCACTTCTGCTCCCACCTGTGCTTCACTCTCAGCTAGCGATGGCGGCGAATAAGGGTTCTTTTGAAACGCTTGGAGTAATTGGTTGACATGCCACTGTTGCTCGGCAGTAAAGACCACCTGATGGTCTGCCAGAAGGAGAACAGTTTCTGTCTCCCTGATAACGCCTTGCAGGGCTGCTTTGGCTACTATGTCATTGAAAGCACGGGCTGGTACGTGTAGCCGGCTTTTCAACTCCTCGCGTGGCATACCCGCTCGCAAGGGGTAGCGCTGATGATATTCACGCAATAGGGCGCTTATTCTCTCTAGTAATGTCTCCCAAGCGCTAAGCGACATTACGTACTTGGTGCTGGTGGGTGCAGAGTCAAACTCTGTGGCTGTATCCAGAAGTACTACTTGGCCGTTTTTTAACAGTGTGCGCAGAGTCTGTGCTGCTTGCTCAGTGCCTAATGTGCTGCGCGATACAAGCGTTGCTGCCTCGCAAGGTTGTTCGCGCTCCAATTCCTGCAACAGAATTTCGTCGGGCGTGCCATGAGTCAGTTGTTCCAGACGGGTGAGTACATCAGCCTGGAAACGACGATGCCTGCGCTGTGGAAAAGGATCAACTACCATCCCCCCACCGAGCGTCAAGCTCGGTGAAGCCTGGCGGATAATGAAGCGGTCTCCTTTCACCACCGCGATTGGCGCGGATAGAATAAACTGTGCCCAGCTTTCCTCACCAGGGGCCAGTTCTTTGCGATCCAAGAGGCGTACCCGTGCTTCGCATTGGGCTGTACCGGTGAAGAAATCCACTACCTTGTTATGCACTAATGGCCGTGGGGCGTCTTTCAATAGGCGTAGCCGGGCGTCCAGCACGGAGGTGGGGCGCAACCAGCCTGGGGTGGTCAAGACATCTCCTCGCTGCAATTGATCTTTGCTCACTCCGGCAAGGTTCACTGCCACGCGACTGGGTGGGATGGCTAGTTCGACTTTGGCTTTGTGCGTTTGCAGCCCGCGGACTCGTGCTCTGAGTCCCTCGGGCAGAATTTCCACCTCGTCCCCGACACGCAAGCGGCCATCAATCAGTGTGCCTGTAACAACTGTGCCAAAGCCGGCAATAGTGAATACGCGGTCAATGGGTAGGCGCGGGCGTCCGGTCTCATGACGGGGTGGGGGAAATTGGAGCAAGCGATCGATCTCGTTCAGCAGTTCGGATAAGCCCTGTCTTGTGCGCGCGGAGACAGGGATGATCTTGGCGTTCTCCAAAACAGACCCTGCTAGTTCTTTGCGCACTTCCTCCTGCACTAGTTCCAGCCATTCAGGATCGTCCACCAGATCGCTTTTGGTCAGTGCCACCACCCCATCACGAACTTGCAAGAGATCCAGTATTGCCAAGTGTTCGCGTGTCTGGGGCATAACCCCCTCATCGGCAGCTACGACAAACAGGGCAAGGTCAATGCCCCCTACCCCGGCGAGCATGTTCTTAATAAAATCCTCATGGCCTGGGACGTCCACAATGCTCACTTCGCGGCCACTGGGCAGCTTTAACCAGGCAAAACCCAGATCAATGGTCATCTCGCGCTCTTTTTCCTCTTTCAGGCGATCGGGGTCAATGCCTGTCAGTGCATGGACTAGAGTGGATTTGCCATGATCGACATGCCCTGCCGTGCCAATAACCCGCATTAGCGTGTCCTTTACTGCAAGTTCTCCAAGAGTTTCATTTGTCCTTGCACGTAACTAGCCATAGCCTGCCATAATTCGTCAGCATGAGCCTTTATGTCCTGGCGGTTCTGCTCCAAGCGTTGTTCTAGGTCTTCTAAACTCTTTGTGACCTTCTGCTGCCAGGCGAGCAACTGCTCCAGACGAGCCGTTTGCTCCTCGTCCACTTTCATCTGATTATCCTGCCACTCGCGTAGCTCTGTACGCATCCTTTCTGCAGCCAAACGCTGTAACTCCAGAGCCTCCTTCCCCAGTTGGCGTATTTCAGTTTCCAGTTCACGCAAATCGTACAATGTCTTGCGGTCCCGTTCAAAGTCCTCCGTGAATTTTTCCATCTGTTTGGCCCAGCGGGCTATGGATGCCTTGAAAGCTTGCATTTCCTTGCCCAGTTCATCCATCAACCGGTCTTTGGTTTGCAGCTTCGCCTGCAGGGCACTGATGTCGGCCTGCTCCTTTTTTTCCAATTCTTCGATGAGTGAAGATAGCTGCTCGATTTTCGCATCGAGGCGAGGCCCCAAAGCCTCTAAGGCAGCCTTGAGTGCCAGGATCTGGCTACTCAAGTCCTCGTGCGTTAATCTCGCATTGGTCAGAGTATCCCGAAGAGTTTGTATATCTTGGGTAAGGAGGGTTATGCGTTGGTCCTGGGCTTCAAGCCGCTTGGCAGTTTCAGCGAATTGCACGAAGGCACGGGTCATCTCGCTGCGCAGTTTGCTATCCTCTTCACGGAGGACGGCCACGGTATTGTCGAAGGAGCCCAGAGCATCTACCCGTTCTTGTACTTGCCGCACGATTCTGGCGATGGTCTCGCTCTCTACTTTATCTGTGCGCGTGCGGGCTTCTTCCCGCGCTTCTTGCTCGGCAGCGTGCTTCGCCAAAAGGCCCGCGAATTCGGTGCGGATGCTCTGCAGCGAACTCTCGATCTGGGCAAGCCCGGGGAGTTGCCCTTCAATGCGGGCCAGTGCTGCCTGGATTTCCTGCAATTGGCGTGCCTGATCGGTGAGCTGGGCTTTTTGCACATCAAGCTGACTTTGCAGGGACATCAACGTTGCTTTGTCCTTGCGGTGCTCCTCGTCAAGCCAGGTCAGCAATTGGGTCATTTGGTTCAGGTCCAATGTTTCCTCCTCTTCACAGCGGGATCTGGATCAACCTGGGAATTTACATAGGTTAGCAAAGGCAAGTCTGCGATGCCTCGCAAACTTGGAATGGAGTGGCTATTCAACGGCATTTTGCATTATACTGTGAAAGTGCATTTTGCACAATCTTTTTTCGAGGATATAATTGATTAAGATGGAGAGGTCGCATAGCTTGGTCTAGTGCGCACGATTGGAAATCGTGTAGGCGATGAGCCTCGCGGGTTCAAATCCCGCCCTCTCCGCTGTTGTGACAGGTTTGACAAAAGGAGTAGGCATAGGTAAGATACATTTGGTCGTGCTAGACGGGGAGCTAGCGGTGCCCTGTACCCGCAAGCCGCTATAGCGG